>NZ_JAFBKA010000079.1:0-453 GCF_022760795.1 Pseudomonas sp. BP01 | reverse complement strand
CAGCGCGGATGGCACCGTGCTCACTGGCCGTGCCGAACCGGGCAGCACCGTGCGCATCGTTGCTGCCGACGGCAGCGAACTGGGCACTGCCGTGGTCGGCCCGACCGGCGTTTTCAGCATCAACCTCAACCCACCGCAGCTGGACGGCGAAGTCCTCCAAGCCACTGCGACCGATGCCGCTGGCAATACGTCCGTGGCCAGCTCGGTCACTGCACCGGACATCGACGGTGGCGATACCACACCGCCTGAAGCCCCGACTGACCTAGTAATCGGCCTGGCCGGCAGCCAACTGAGCGGTCGTGGCGAAGCCGGCACCACCGTGCAAGTGCGTGACGCCGAAGGCAACATCCTCGCGACGGGTACCGTTGGCGCCGATGGCACCTTCGTCATTGCCCTGACTCCTGCCGTGAACGACGGCAGTACCCTGCAAGTCACCCTGACCGATGCTGCTGG
>NZ_JAFBKA010000078.1:0-465 GCF_022760795.1 Pseudomonas sp. BP01 | reverse complement strand
CTATGTGATTTCTCGCATGGTCACTTGTGATGCTGATAATCTTTTTGACTATCAGTCCATACTCACAAGCACCCACACGAATTGCTTGATTCGATTTGTTAAAGAGCGTTTGGTTAAGAGCTTTTCGCCTTAACCGAGGCGCGCATTCTACGCTTTCCTCAGAGCCTGTCAAGCGTTTATTTTGAAGTTTTTGCGAGAAACTCGTTTTACTTCAGACACTTAACTCGCTTCGATCTCTCGTCGCGGGAGGTGAATAATACAGCATTCAAAAACGCTGTCAACCACCTTTTTACTGCAGCTGGCTAACCTTGCGGCCTACCAGGAAGAAGCATGAGCTTCTACTTAAAGACAAAACCCCTACCTGCTCGCGCAGATAGGGGTTTTGCGAAATGAATCTTGACGATGACCTACTCTCACATGGGGAAACCCCACACTACCATCGGCGATGCATCGTTTCACTGCTGA
>NZ_JAFBKA010000077.1:0-507 GCF_022760795.1 Pseudomonas sp. BP01 | reverse complement strand
CTTCCCGGCCGGCTTCCCGGTCGGCACCATCACCGGCCTGCGCCCGGACGACACCCATGCCTTCCTGGTCGGCGAACTGAAGCCGGCGGCCCAGCTCGACCGCGGCCGCGACGTGCTGCTGCTGCGCCCGGGGGCGGCGATCCGCATTCCGCCGGAACTGCGCCTGCAGCTGGAAGAAACCGCACCGGGGGGGCCGGCCACCGGCGCCAGCGTGCCTGCGGGAGCCGCGCCAGCGGCAACGACGCCGGCTCCGGCCAGCTCCCCGGTAGTGCCGGCCGCTGGCCGGCTCCCCCGGTACTGCACGGTTGCCGGCCTGCGGCCGGCACTATCGAACGACTGCTGCAACAGAAAAGGCCGGGGTCTCCCCCGGCCTTCTCATGTCATCCCGTCACGCGATCAGGCGATCGCTTCCTGGTAACGGCGCTCGACTTCGTTCCAGTCGATGACGTTGAAGAACGCGCCGATGTATTCCGGGCGGCGGTTCTGGTACTTCAGGTAGTACGCGTG
>NZ_JAFBKA010000076.1:0-531 GCF_022760795.1 Pseudomonas sp. BP01 | reverse complement strand
CGCTTCAACCCCTACGAACCGTCAGACGGCCTACCCGCGTCGCTGCCCGAAAAATGCGTGAATGAAAACCACGACATTCCTTCATCCTTCCTGAACATCGATACCGACCGCTATGGCAGCGCTTGGCTGGCTTTCTCCAGCGACCCGTGGCCGGTCAGCGTGTTGAATGCCTACAAGAAGGGCCAGGCGCCTGCGCATCGCTTTGAAGGGCTGGACCTGACCCAGGCACGTAACAATCCCGAATTGTTGGGCATCGCCATGACGCCCGACAATCTGCAGGTCGACAAGGATGTGTTCGAGTACACACAGCGCGGCTGCTCACCGTTCGACAGTGCACATGGCTTTCACAGCCGCTGGCTGCGCCGGTTTGCCATGCGCGGCTATCTGGTCAATGCGATGAACCAGCACAAGCTGGAGAACGGCGTGCTGGCGGTGGTGCTCGACGATACCGTTGGCCTGATTCAGGAATTCAACCATCAGCGCTTGAACTGGGTGGTGAAGCGCCAGGTCTGGCGTGAGGACCCCATGCGT
>NZ_JAFBKA010000075.1:0-540 GCF_022760795.1 Pseudomonas sp. BP01 | reverse complement strand
TCAACAACCACGGCGCCTTGACCTTCACGCTGAGCGACGGCAAGACCGTCATCACCGTACCGGCCAACGGCACCAGCGGTTCGATCACCGTGACCGCGCCGGACAACGTCTACGTCGGCAGCAACACTCCGGTAGTGCAGTCGATCGCGACCGTTGCGGGCGCTGACGTCGGCAAGTTTGAGCAACTGACCCTGGACAAGACTCCGGTCAGCACCCAGGTCACTGACGAGCCAGGCACTCCAGGCAACGAAGGCGATATCGTCAAGGTCACCATCACCGCTGACCAGGTATCGGTTGCCGAGAACGTCAAACCGACCTTCACCGTGCACATCAACACCGCCCTGGCCCACGATTTGGTCGTGACCCTGAGCAACAATGCTCAGGTCACCATCAAGGCCGGGGAAACCAGCGCACCGTACACCCACGATGCGCAGGGTGACGACGTTTACAACGACGCTGGCCAGATCAGCTTGGGCATCAACTCGGCTGTAGACGCCACTGGCGCTACCTTCGAGAACCTCGAGCTGGGCGGTGCGGCTA
>NZ_JAFBKA010000074.1:0-564 GCF_022760795.1 Pseudomonas sp. BP01 | reverse complement strand
GCGAAGTACTCCAAGCTACCGCTACCGATGCTGCTGGCAATACGTCCGTGGCCAGCTCGGTCACTGCGCCGGACATCGACGGTGGCGATACCACACCGCCAGACGCGCCTATCGACCTGGTAATCGGTCTGGCCGGCAGCCAACTGAGCGGCCGTGGCGAAGCCGGTACTACCGTACAGGTACGCGATGCGGCAGGCACTGTACTGGCCACCGGCACCGTCGGTGCCGATGGCACCTTTGTGGTGTCCTTGAACCCTGCCGTGAACGACGGCAGCACCTTGCAAGTCACCCTGACCGATGCCGCCGGTAATGTTTCCCAACCGGGCTCGGTGACCTCAGCCGACCTGATACCTCCGGCACAGCCGACCGACCTGACCCTGGCCGACGGCGTGACCTTCACCGGTCGCGGCGAACCCGGTGCTACCGTCCAGGTGCGTGATGCTGCCGGCAACCTCATCGGCAGCGGCCTGGTCAACGCTGACGGTACCTTCAGCCTCGCCCTCTCGCCTGCCCAGGCCAACGGCGAAGCCTTGGACATTCGCCAGGTCGATGCCGCAGGCAATA
>NZ_JAFBKA010000073.1:0-582 GCF_022760795.1 Pseudomonas sp. BP01 | reverse complement strand
CGTGGAAGTTTGAAAACCTGAACCTGGACAAGACCCCAGTCAGCACCCAGGTCACCGACGAACCAGGCACCCCGGGCAACGAAGGCGATATCGTCAAGGTCACCATCACCGCTGACCAGGTATCGGTGGCCGAGAACGTCAAGCCGACCTTCACCGTGCACATCAACACCGCCCTGGCCCACGACCTGGTCGTGACCCTGAGCAACAATGCCCAAGTCACCATCAAGGCCGGTGAGACCAGCGCGCCGTACGAGCACACTGCACAGGGCGATGACGTCTACCAGGATGCTGGCGAAATCAGCCTGGGCATCAAGTCGGCGGTAGACGCTACCGGTGCTGCCTTCGAAAACCTGCAGTTGGGTGGTGACGCTTCGGTCAAAGTGACCGACACCATCGACGAGGTTGTGGCCAAGCTGACTGCAACGCCTTCGGTTACCGAAGGCGGCGAGATCACTTACACCATCACGCTGACCAACAAAGACGGCCTGCCGATCAACAACCATTCGGAGCTGTACTTCAAGCTGACCGATGGCACGACAGTCGTTGTGGCCGCCAACAGCACCACTGGCTCGGCCACTGCAA
>NZ_JAFBKA010000072.1:0-586 GCF_022760795.1 Pseudomonas sp. BP01 | reverse complement strand
GGGTGTACGGCGCGCTGGTCTCACCGGCCTTGATGGTGACCTGAGCGTTGTTGCTCAGGGTCACAATCAAGTCGTGAGCAAGCGGTTGGTTGATATGCACGGTGAACGTCGGTTTGACGTTCTCGGCGACCGAAGTCTGGTCGGCCGTGATGGTGACCTTGACCAGGTCACCTTCGTTGGTGCCACCTGGGGTGCCAGGGGTACCTGGTTCGTCGGTCACGGTGGTGCTGACCGGCGTCTTGTCCAGGGTCAGCTGTTCGAACTTACCAACATCCGCGCCCGCAACAGTCGCGATGGAGTTGACCACTGCTGGGTTGCTGCCGACGTAGACGTTGTCCGGCGCGGTCACGGTGATCGAACCGCTGGTGCCGTTAGCCGGTACGGTGATGACGGTCTTGCCGTCGCTCAGCGTGAAGGTCAAGGCGCCGTGGTTGTTGATCGGCAGACCATCTTTGTTGGTCAGGGTGACGGTGTAGGTGATCTCGCCGCCTTCGGTGACCGAAGGGGTGGCGGTCAACTTGGCCACCACTTCGTCGGTGGTGTCGGTGACATCCACTTTCGCAGCGCCGCCCAACTCCAGGTTTTC
>NZ_JAFBKA010000071.1:0-626 GCF_022760795.1 Pseudomonas sp. BP01 | reverse complement strand
GAGCAGGCTGACGCGGGCGCGCTGGCCGCCGGAGAGTGTCGCCGGATCGCGGGAACTGAACCCGGCCAGTCCGGCCCGTTCCAGCGCCTGCTGCACCTGAATTTTGCGCTCCGCGCCGCGGATGTCTGCCGGCAGCGCCAGCAGCAGGTTTTGCCCGACGCTGAAATGGTCAAACAGCAGCGCATCCTGAAACAAAATCCCAATCCGCCGCCGCTCAGTGGGGCGTTCATCGCAGCGTTCGTTGTTGAGCCACAGCTCGCCGCTGGCATGAAAAGGGGCCTCCAGCGCGCCAATCATCCAGGCGAAAAGCGTGGATTTGCCGCTGCCGGATGGCCCCATCAGCGTCAGCACTTCTCCCGGCGAGACGGAAAATGCGATTTCCTGCAGCAGGGGACGATGATGCAGCGTCAGGGTCAGGTTGTTTACGGTGAGCACTAGCGTAATCCTCGTCGATAGCGGCCTGCCAGCCAGGCCAGCAGGGCGGTCAGGGAAAAGACAATCGCCGGCAGCAGCAGTTGCCATAATGCCTGCGCGGCGAGCGTTGAGGTATCGCCGCCGCTGCTGAGCGCCACGGCTTCGCTGGTTAATGTCGGCGTCCGCCCAGCCCCCAGCCACAGGGTGGGCAG
>NZ_JAFBKA010000070.1:0-633 GCF_022760795.1 Pseudomonas sp. BP01 | reverse complement strand
GCGCTGACGTCGGCAAGTTCGAGCAGCTGACCCTGGACAAGACGCCGGTCAGCACCACCGTGACCGACGAACCAGGTTCGGGTACTCCGGGCACTGGTAACCAGGGCGATCTGGTACAGGTCACCATTACCGCCGACCAGACTTCGGTCGCGGAGAACGTCAAGCCGACGTTCACCGTGCACATCAACACTGCTTTGGCTCACGACTTGGTTGTGACCCTGAGCAACAATGCTCAGGTCACCATCAAGGCCGGTGAGACCAGCGCGCCGTACACTCACGATGCGCAAGGCGATGATGTCTACAACGACGCTGGCCAGATCAGCTTGGGCATCAAGTCGGCGGTGGACGCCACTGGCGCGACCTTCGAGAACCTGGAGTTAGGCGGCGCTGCGAAAGTGGATGTCACCGACACCACCGACGAAGTCGTGGCCAAGTTGACTGCGACCCCCTCGGTCACCGAAGGCGGCGAGATCACCTACACCGTCACGCTGACCAACAAAGACGGTCTGCCGATCAACAACCATTCGGAGCTGTACTTCAAGCTGACCGATGGCACGACGGTCGTTGTGGCCGCCAACAGCACCACTGGCTCGGCCACTGCAACCGCACCGGATAACGTCTATGTCGGCGCTA
>NZ_JAFBKA010000006.1:0-231210 GCF_022760795.1 Pseudomonas sp. BP01 | reverse complement strand
GAGTACATCCACTACTACAACCATGACCGTATCAAGCTAAAGCTCAATGGCATGAGCCCTGTGAAATACAGGGCCCATGCTGCTGAGGCTGCTAGCTGAAGCTGTCCAACTTTTCGGGGGCAGTCCATGCTGTGGGAGCGGGCATGCCCGCGAACACCGGCGAAGCCGGTGCCAGGTACCGCGTTGCCTGCTTCGCGGGTGAACCCGCACACACATCTTACTTAGCCTTGTGTGGTGCACTCCAACAGCCCTGCAGCAACCCCTCGGCTTGCGCTAAGATGCCCGCTCATGCCCCTGGAAGTAGCCTGGATGAGCAAACCCGGTCAAATGGTGCTGGTCGCGTTGCGCAAGATGATCGCCTCGGGCGAGCTGGCGGCCGGCGAGCGCTTGATGGAAGTCCCCACTGCCGAGCTGTTCGGCGTCTCACGCATGCCGGTGCGCATGGCGTTTCGTACCCTCGAGCAGGAAGGCCTGCTGGTGCGTTTTGGCGGCCGGGGTTTTCAGGTGCGCTCGGTCAGCGCCGATGATATCGCTGGCGCGGTCGAGGTACGCGGCGTACTGGAGGGGTTGGCCGCTCGCCAAGCCGCAGAGCGTGGCTTGTCAGCGTCAGCACGTGCGGCGCTGCAACAGTGTCTGGTCGATGGCGATCAGCTATTCGACAAGGGGTTCGTGACCGAAGACGACCTGCAGGCCTATCACGACCTGAACATGCGCTTTCACCAAGTGATCATCGAAGCCAGCCACAACCCGGCCATCGCCGATGCCCTGGCACGCAACGACCACCTGCCGTTCGCCTCGGTCACCGCACTGGCCGTGGACCGCCATGACCTGGCCCGCGAGTACCGGCGCTTCAACTTCGCCCATATGCAGCACCACGCGGTGTTCGACGCCCTGACCAACCGTCAGGGTGCTCGCGCCGAAGCCATCATGCGCGAGCACGCCAATGCCACTTTGCGCTACGCCGAAACCTTTGGCGGGGCAACGGCGGACGCGAGTATGAAAGTCATCCTGCCTTCGTCGTGAACCGGTTCAGATATCCAGCACCAGCAGCGACGACTTCGAGCGCGAGCAGCAGGGCGTGAACTGATCGTTCAGCGCCTGCTCCTCTTCGGTGAGGAACATGTCACGGTGATCCGGCGTGCCCTGCAGCACGCGGGTCAGGCAGGTGCCGCAAATACCCTGCTCGCACGACATGGCAATTTCGATACCATGCTGTTCCAGCACCTGCACCACAGTCTGATCGGCTGGCACCTCGAATACTTGCCCCGTGCTGCCCACCTGCACCGAGAAACTGCCATCGTTGCTGGCATCCACTGGCGCCGCGGCAAAGTACTCGCGGTGCAGGTTGGCCTCTTGCCAGCCCAGCCCCTTGGCGCTGTCCAGCACATGCTGCATGAACCCGCCGGGCCCGCAAACATACAGGTGCACATCCTCTTGCGGCGTGCCCAGCACCCGGGCGATATCCAGTGCGGTTTCTGGCTGTTCGTCAAAGTGCACGAACAGGCGGTCAGCGAACGGCGCGTTGCGAATGCGCTCGACAAAGGCCGCACGCTCGCTGGAGCGGGCACAGTAGTGCAGCTCGAAATCATGGCCGCTGTGGGACAACTGCTCGGCCATGCACAGGATCGGGGTAATGCCGATGCCACCGGCAAACAGCAGGCTGCGCTGCGCGCCCTCGGCCAGCGGGAACAAGTTGCGCGGCGCGCTTATGCGCAGCCGTGCGCCGGCCTGCACCTGCTCATGCAGGCTGCGTGAGCCGCCCCGCGAAGCCGGGTCGTTGAGCACGCCAATCAGGTAGCGGTGGCGCTCTTCGGGGTGATTGCACAGCGAATACTGGCGCACCAGCCCATCGGGCAAGTGCACGTCGATATGCGCACCAGCGCTGAACGCCGGCAGCAGGCTGCCATCCGCCGCCGCCAGCTCGAAGCTGCAAATATCTTGCGCTTCATCGTTACGGGACACCACTACGGCATCGATCATGTCGGCTGTTCCTCAGGCAGGGGTGGCGCTGGTAGCGATCAGTTGCGGTTGCGGCGCACGCTCTTTGGCGATGATCCGCTCCAGCACCTTGCGCGACTGCACGCCGCCAGCATCGATGTTCAGCTTCAGCAGGTTGCGCTCGGGGTAGGCCAGCAGGTTCTGTTGCTGGCGTTCGAGCATCTCCAGGTCTTCACTGAAAATCTTGTCCTGGCCCTCACGAATGTTGTCGGTCAGGGTCTGGTCGTGCGCGGCGAAGTTGCGCGCCATGCCCCAGAAGTACCAGATCGAGGTGTCGGTTTCCGGGGTGATGAAATCCACCACGATGCTCGACGCCTTGTGCCGGGCCTCGGCGTGGTAGCCACCCTTGCCGGCATGGGCTACGCCCACTTCGATCAGCACATGGCTGGGCGGAGTGAAGCGGCAGATCTGCCAGCGATCCACCGGCACATCGTCGGCCAGGCCGTTGCCACGCAGGGCCATGCGCCAGAAGGGCGGGGCCATGATGTTTTCCATGTGCCGGGCGGTGACCACCTCGTCGCCGGTGACGGTGGTGACTGGCGGCGCCTCGTCGATTTCCTTCTGGCCGATGCTGGAGGCATGCACGTAGGTTTCGTGGGTAAGGTCCATCAGGTTGTCGATCATCAGGCGGTAGTCGCAACCGATGTGGAACAGCCCGCCGCCGTACGCCCACTCATCATTCACCGCCCATTCCAGATGCGGGATCAGCGCCGGGTCGGCCTGCGCCTGGTCGCCGGGCCATACCCAAATGAAGCCATAGCGCTCGACAGCCGCAAAGGTCTTGTTGCAGGGAAAGCCACGCACCCGCTGGCCCGGCATCGAGACGGTCTTGCCGTCGCAACCCATGACCAGGCCGTGGTAGCCACACACCAGGTTGCCATCCTCGACATAGCCCAACGACAACGGCGCGCCGCGGTGGGGGCAGAAGTCCTCGACGGCGGCGACTTTGTTCTCTTGGGCGCGGTAGAACACGATCTTTTCGCCGCAGATCTGCCGGCCAAGCGGCTTGGTGGCTATCTCGTCGGGGGTGCAGGCGACGTACCAGGTGTTTTTGGGGTACATGGGAGGCTCTCCAGGGTTTTGTTTTTATTTAATGGATCCATTAGAGCTTTGTTGTGAGAACAAGGTCAACACGTTGCGCATGAAAACTGCGAGCTATGTGCGGTTATCGAACGGTCAATGGATCCATTGGTGCCAATTCGTCAGGTCACTGTCGGTAGGAGATGGGGCGGTTTCAGCGGCAGGTCTTGAAGACAGGTGCCGTGTGCGTTGGCCAAAAAGCCAAGGGCTGACGCACCCTCTGTAGGGGCAGGCTTGCCCGCGAACACGGGCGGCCCCCGTGCCATTTGGTTGCGAGTTATGTAGATGACACAAGTGACCTATGAATTATTCGATTTCTTGTAGGTTAAAGGATCTACTTAGATCAGATAATTCCTACGTGACGACTCTCGTCACGCTTAGTTGCAATACACGTCATTGACAGCGCCATCAAGCCGCTTATTGAATGAAGTGCTCGCAAACATAATAGGTGTAAGCGAAGTGAGGCTCGCTAAATACAACAAAGGGGTGTTGAAGTGGATGTGTTGATGGGCTTGGTGGCAGCCATATGTTGGGGGCTACAGATTATTTGGTGAGCGTAAATGGCAGGTCACTTGGCATCAGGCGTTCAGTGCTCTACAGTCAAGTATTGGGGCTGGTAGTTCTGAGTATTTTTGCTTTGCAATCAAGCAGCCTCAATTCGATTGTCGCAGTCAGTATAGAATCCATGATCCTCTGTCTTGTCGCGGCGGTGTTGACGCTACTCGGCGCTCTCTCACTGGCCAAAGCGTTAACCGAGGGACGCACCGCAATTGTTGCGCCAGTGGTCACGTCCTACGGTATCGTCACAACAATCTTGGCTTGGGCAGGGGGCGAACGCTTGAGCGCCTATCAGTTTGTTGGCATCGCCATCTGCGCATTTGGTGTGATGGCTGTGGGCTTGGGGCACAGCAATCCTGCGTCTCGCTTAAACCGTCGCGAGGGGCAGGCAATTGTTTTTGCGCTGCTGGCCGCTGGTTTTTACGGCTTCAGTTTCTGGGTTCAAGGTAAATATGCGCTGCCCACTGTAGGCCCAATCAACATGCTCTGGTTGAACTACTGCGTGGGCGCTCTGTTTCTGTTGCTTATGTATCGTAATTTTCGAGGGGGTAACAATTTGACCTTAAAAGATTATCGCGCCTTGAGTGGTGCCAGTCTTTTCAATCTGGGTGGTTTTGCAGCGTTTTCATTTGGGGTGCTTGAGGGTTCGATTGCCGTTGTAACGGTTATTAGTACGCTTTCTGGTGGGGTGGCGGCCATGCTCGGCTATGTGTTCTATAAAGAGCGTTTAACGGCAGGGCAGTGGTTGGGCGTAAGTTTCGTTCTGCTAGGCGCGGTAGTGCTGCATCTGCTGTAGGCGCTACGTCAGCCCAGGATGAATCATGGAGGAAAGAAAACCGAACTGCGGCTGGGGTGACTGTGCGCCCTTGCGGTTCGGACCTGCTATTACTAAGCAGACGCACACCATAAAGGCCCGTCGATGCTCGCCATCGAACAGCTTCACAAATCATTCCCCACCCCCCCAGGCCCGCTCCCCGTTCTGCAGGGCGTGGACCTGCGCCTGGCGCGCGGTAGCAGCCTGGCGCTGATGGGCGAGTCGGGCAGCGGCAAGAGCACGTTGCTGCACCTGATTGCCGGCCTGGACCGTGCCGACAGCGGCCGCATCCTGATCGATGACGTCCCGCTCGACGGCCGTTCGGAGGCGTCGCTGGCGCAGTGGCGACGGGAGGGGATTGGCCTGGTGTTCCAGCAATACAACCTGATCAGCAGCCTGGACGTGGCGGCGAACCTGGCCTTTCAGGCCAGGCTGGCTGGCAGGCATGACCCACAATGGGTGGCTTACCTGGCAGAGCAGTTGGGCTTGGCAGGTTTGCTGGCGCGCTACCCTGAGCAGTTGTCCGGTGGCCAGCAGCAACGGGTCGCCATCGGCCGCGCCCTGGCTGGGCGCCCGGCCTGGCTGCTGGCCGACGAACCCACCGGCAGCCTTGACGAAGCCAGCAGTGATGAGGTGCTGAGCCTGTTGCTGCAACTGGTCGCCGAGGCCGGCAGCGGTGTGTTGATGGTGACCCACAGCCCCCGGCTGGCGGCACGCTTGCAGCGGCGTTGCCAGCTGCAGGCCGGTCGCGTTCAGCCAGAGTTGGGGTGATGAGGCTTTTGTCGCTGGCCCTGTTGGCGTTGTTCAGCCATTGGCGGCGTCATCGTATGCAGTTTTTCAGCATCTTCACCGGGCTGTGGCTGGCCACGGCGCTGTGGACGGGCGTGCAGGCGCTGAACAGCCAGGCACGCAGCGACTACGCCCGGGCCAGTGCCGTGCTGGCCGGGCCGCTGCAGGCGCAGCTAGTGCCGCGCAACGGTGAGCGCTTCGACCAAGGGCTTTACGTGCAATTACGCAAGCAGGGTTGGCCAGTAACGCCCGTGCTGGAAGGGCGCTTGCGCTTGCCTGGGGAGCCCGCGCGCAGCGTGCGCCTGCTGGGCATCGACCCTTTGAGCCTGCCGCCGGCCGGCAGCATTGCCGGTGTGCAGCCGCAAGCATTCGATGTGCAGGCGTTCATCGGCACGCCCGGGCAAGCGTGGGCCGGGCCAGATACCTTGCGGCAACTGGGCGCAGAGCTTGGGGCCGCGGTGCGCGACAGCGAAGGGCAACTGCTCCCACCCATGATCCTGCAGCCTGCCTTGGCGCCCGGCGTGATCGTGGTCGATATCGGCCATGCCCAGCGGTTGCTGCACGCGCCTGGGCAGTTGTCGCGATTGCTGGTGGCCGGCAAGCCAGGGCCGCTGCCTGCTGATATTGCGGTTTACCTCGAACTGCAACCGCAACAGGACGACGGCGGGTTGCAGCGGCTGACTGAGAGCTTTCACCTCAACCTGACTGCTCTCGGCCTGCTGGCGTTCGTCGTAGGCCTGTTTATCGCCCATGCCGCAATCGGTCTGGCGCTAGAACAGCGGCGTGGGTTGATCCGGAATCTGCGCGCCTGTGGCGTCAGCTTGAACACCCTGCTGTGTGCCTTGATGCTGGAGCTGGGTCTGTTCGCCGTCCTGGGCGGGCTGGCCGGGGTGGCCAGCGGGTATGTGCTGGCCGCGTGGTTGTTGCCCGATGTGGCAGCCAGTTTGCGCGGCCTGTACGGCGCCCAAGTTGCCGGTACCCTGAGCCTGCCCGCGTGGTGGTGGCTGGTGGGAGTGCTTGTGAGTGTGTTGGGGGCATTGCTGGCAGGACTGGGCAGCGTGTTGCGTGCAGCCCGGTTGCCATTACTGGCGTTGGCGCAGCCTCAGGCTTGGCGGCTGGCGCAGGGGCCATGGTTGAGGCGCCAGGCTTGCATAGCGGGGGTTCTGTTGCTGCTGGCCTTGGGCTGTGGCGTGCTGGGTAACCGCCTGGCCAGCGCGTTTGCCATGCTGGCTGGGCTGTTGCTGGCGGCGGCGCTGTTGTTGCCGGCCTTGCTCGACCGGGCTCTGGCCTTGCTGACGCGGTATTGCCGGCGACCTTTGGCGCAATGGTTTGTCGCCGACAGCCGCCAGCAACTGCCGGCCCTGAGCCTGGCGCTGATGGCATTGTTGCTGGCGCTGGCTGCCAGTGTCGGCGTGGGCAGCATGACCGAGGGCTTTCGCAAGACTTTTGTCGGCTGGCTGGACCTGCGCCTGTCTGCCGACCTGTACGTCACCCCTCGGGATACCGCCCAAGGTCTGGAGATTGCGCAGTGGGTAGGGCAGCAATCTGCAGCCAGTGTGGTGCTGCCCGGCTGGCGTGTGGAAACGCAGCTGCGTGGCTGGCCGGTGCAGCTCCAGGGTATCGTCGATCACCCGGCCTACCTCAAGCGTTGGCCGTTGCTACAGCAGCAGCCTCACGCCTGGGAAGTGCTGGCCAGCGGCCAGGGCGTGATGCTCAGTGAACAGCTGGCCAGGCGCCTGAAGCTGCAACTGGGCGACCGCCTGGCGCTGCCTTCAGAGGCGATGACGGTGGTGGGGATCTATGCCGACTACGGTAACCCCAAGGGCCATGTTCTGGTCAATGCCGGCTGGTTACGCAAGCATTGGCCACAGGCAGCGCTAACCGGCTTGAGCGTTGACTTGCCCGCTGAACAAGGGCCCGTCATCAAGGCCGCGTTGCAACAGCGTTTCGCCCTGGACGACAGCCGCGTGGTAGAGCAGGCACGCCTGAAACGCTGGTCCACCGAGGTGTTCAACCGTACCTTCGCCGCCACTGCTGCGCTCAACAGCCTCACGCTTGGCGTGGCCGGCGTGGCGCTGTTCATCAACTTGCTGACGTTGGGCCAAACGCGGCTGAGCCAGCTGGCACCCCTGTGGGCGCTGGGTGTGCAGCGCAGGCAACTGGTGTGGCTGAGCTTGGGGCAGACACTGATGCTGAGCAGTTTCACGGTACTGCTGGCAATCCCGTTGGGGGTGTTGCTGGCCTGGTGCCTGGTGGCGGTGGTCAACGTGCAGGCGTTCGGCTGGCGCCTGCCGCTTTACGTATTCCCCGTGCAGCTGCTGCAACTGGCCGCGCTGGGTTTGTTCACCAGCTTGTTGGCCAGTGCCTGGCCGTTGTGGCAACTGGCGCGCCGCCAGCCCCGCGAACTGTTGAGGCCGTTTGCCGATGAAGCGTAACGCGTGGCTGTTGCTGTGCGGCCTGCTATGCGCTTGTGACCCGCCGGCGCCGCAAGGCTATGCCGGGCTCGGGCAGCAGGCGGACGGGTTCAGCCAGGTGGCCCGTGCGCATCGCCTGGAGTTCCCGCGTGACCATGGCGCGCACGATGGCTTTCGCATCGAATGGTGGTACGTCACCGCCAACCTCAAGGACGCCCAAGGGCGTGACTGGGGCGCGCAGTGGACCCTGTTCCGCTCGGCCCTGCGCCCCGGCCCTGAAACTACCGACTGGAACAGCCCCAACCTGTGGATGGGGCACGCGGCCCTGACCGGGCCGGGAGGCCACCAGTCTGGCGAAACCCTGGCGCGCGGCGGTATTGACCAGGCCGGTGTGCAGGCCCAGCCTTTCCGGGCGTGGATCAATGATTGGTCGTTGCAGGGCAGGGGGGGTATCGAAAGCGTGCAGATGGCTGCAGGTGGCGAAGGTTTTCGCTACGACTTGCGTTTGCGCAGTGATCGGCCCCTGGTGCTGCACGGCGATCAGGGTTACAGCGAGAAATCCGGCAAGGGGCAGGCCTCTTACTATTACAGCCAGCCGTTTTACCGTGTGCGCGGGGAAGTGGAACGTGACGGCATGTGCATCGCGGTCACCGGCCAGGCCTGGCTGGACCGGGAATGGAGCAGCCAGCCGCTGGCGGCCGGGCAAACCGGGTGGGACTGGTTTTCGCTGCACCTGGACAGTGGTGCCAAGCTGATGGTGTTCCAGGTGCGTCAGGCTCAGGGCGATGCCTACCGCGCCGGCACGTGGGTTGGCCCGCAAGGTGAAGTGGTAGCGCTGCAAGGCGCGCAGGTGCAGTTGCAGGCCCTGGCCTGGGCCGAGCAGAAGAATGGCAAGCAGGTACCGACGCGCTGGCGGGTGCTGGTGCCGGCGCATGGGGTTGATGTGGAGGTTGACGCGGTGGAGCCACGGGCCTGGATGGATACGCGGTTCCCGTACTGGGAAGGGCCGGTGCGGTTGAGCGGGAGTTCGGGTGGGCGCGGGTATCTGGAGATGACCGGGTACTAGTGCAACACATTCCCGCGATCATGCACCCACAAATACAGCATGGCCCAAACCTGCGCGGTACTTGTGGGAGCGGGCAAGCCCGCGAAGCAGGCTGCTCGGTGGATGGCACGGGCTATGCCCGTGTTCGCGGGCATGCCCGCTCCCACAGGTACCGCGCAAACTTGAAAAGTTTGAGCAACACAGTCGCGCCCACAAGGGGCGCGTCATCGTTTCAATCTTTGATCAGCCGCCGTAACACGGCGCGTGCTTCTTCGGTGCGCAAGCACTCGATAAACAACTGGCTTTCCCGCGCCACCGTGGCCTCCAGCTCCGCCCGCTGGCTGTCCTTGATCAGCCGCTTGCTGATGCGCAGCGCCGCCTGCGGGTAAGTTTGCAGCTGCCGCGCCAGCTTGCGCGCTGCGGCCAGGCACTGTTCGCCATCTTCATGCAGCTCATTGGCCAGCCCCCAGGCCACCGCCTGTTCGCCATCCAGCAACACGTTACCCAGCAGCAGGCCGGCGGCGCGGGCCTGGCCAAGCAAGCGTGGCAGCAACAGGCTGGAGCCAAACTCCGGGCACACCCCCAACGGTGCGAAAGGCATGCGCAACTTGGTCGAGCGGCTGACCAGCACCTGGTCGCAATGCAACAGCAAGGTGGCGCCGATGCCGATTGCGGCGCCACTGACCGCCGCGATCAGCGGCTTGTCCAGGCCCATGACCACCCGCATCAGGCGGAACACCGGGCTGTCCAGGTCAGTGGGCGGGTTATCGAGGAAGTCGCGCAGGTCGTTGCCAGCGCTGAAGCAGTGGGGGCCACCGGTGATGATAATGGCATCGACGCCAGGGTCTTCACCCGCTGCCAGCAGCAGGTCGCCCAGTTGCTGGTACATGGCAGTGTTCAGGGCATTGAGCTTGTCGGGGCGGTTGAAGGCCAGGGTCAGCAGGCCTTGGTACAGCTCGCGTGTGATCAGGTCGTTCATGGCAGCCGTTTTTGTTGTTGTGGGTAAGTGTGCCAAGGGTTTATCACGCAGTCCGGCTTGTTGTACAGTCGTTCAGTCCAGCCCCTGAACCGAGAACCCTTGATGAGCCAGGAAGCCCGCTACCACCGCATGCTGCCGGAATTGCGCAAGGCCAACCTGGTCGAAGCGACCCTGGTGTGCCTCAAACGCCACGGATTCCAAGGGGCTTCGATCCGCAAGATTTCGGCCGAGGCCGGGGTCTCGGTCGGGCTGATCAGCCACCACTACGCCGGCAAGGATGAACTGGTGGCCGAAGCCTACCTGGCCGTCACCGGCCGGGTGATGGGGCTGCTGCGTGACGCCATGGCGCAGGCTGCGCCCAATGCCCGGGAGCGGCTGTCGGCGTTTTTCCGCGCCTCGTTTTGCGCAGAGTTGCTCGACCCGCAACTGCTCGACGCCTGGCTGGCGTTCTGGGGCGCGGTAAAGACGGCTGACGCGATCAACCAGGTGCATGACCATTCCTATGGCGAGTACCGCAAGGAGCTGAGCCGGTTGCTGGCCGAGTTGGCCACGCAGGAGGGCTGGCAGGGCTTCGATGCCGACCTCGCGGCCATCAGCCTCAGTGCCCTGCTCGATGGCCTGTGGCTGGAGTCGGGCCTCAACCCCGGCACCTTCACCCCCGAGCAGGGCGTGATTATCTGCGAGGCCTGGGTCGACGGCCTGCAGGCCGGTGGTCGGCGGCGCTTCAGCCTGCCCGAGGGCTGTTGATCGTCTGTTCAGTAACGAGTACGCTGCTGGCGCGAGTGTGTAGAACAACACCAATAAAAAGAGACAACACGCAATGACGCCTCGGGTATTGATCGTCGATGACGATCCGCTTATTCGTGACTTGCTGCAGGCCTATCTGTCCCAGGAAGGCTATGACGTGCACTGCGCCGATACGGCGGAAAAGGCCGAAGCCTGGCTCGCCAGCCAGGATGTCGACCTGGTGCTGCTGGATATCCGCCTGCCTGGCAAGGACGGCCTCACCCTGACCCGCGAGCTGCGGGTGCGCTCGGAGGTGGGCATCATCCTCATCACCGGCCGCAACGACGACATCGACCGCATTGTCGGCCTGGAATGCGGCGCCGACGACTACGTGATCAAACCGCTCAACCCCCGCGAGCTGGTATCGCGCGCCAAAAACCTGATCCGCCGCGTGCGCCATGCCCGCGAAGTGCACCCGGCACCGGCCTGCGCGCAGTCGCTGAAACAGTTTGCCGACTGGGCGCTGGACACCGACCGCCGTCGCCTGATCGACCCACGCGGCGGGCAAACCCTGCTGACCCACGGTGAGTTCCAGTTGCTCAGCGTGTTCCTGCGCAACAGCGGCCATACCCTGAGCCGCGACCAGCTGATGGACCAGATTCGCAACCGCGAGTGGGTGCCCAACGACCGCTCCATCGACGTGCTGGTCGGCCGCCTGCGGCGCAAGCTGCACGATGACCCGGCCGAGCCGCAACTGATCATCACCATTCACGGTACCGGCTACCTGTTCACTGCCAGCGTGGCCGCATGATCCACCGCGCCCGCCGTGCCTGGGCGATGGTGCTGGCATTGCTCGCTGTGCCGGCCGGTGCGGCACAGACGGTGCGCTACTGCGATTACCCGGTGTACCCGCCGATGTCCTGGAGCGACGGCCACCAGGTGCGTGGCCTGGCGCCAACCGTGGTGCGCGAACTGTTCGCCCGCATGGGCTACCAGGTGCAGACCGTGGTGCTGGGCAACTGGAAACGCTGCCTGATGGACGCTGCCGCCGGGCGGGTAGACGTGGTGCTGGCCTACAACAGCGACCAGCGGGACCAGCGCATGCATTTTTCCACGGAGCCGGTGGTGCGCGAGGAAGTGGCTGTGTTCTACAACCGCAAACGGCCGGTGCAGTTCCAGCAGTTGGAGGACCTGGCCGGTTACCGCGGCGGCCTGTTGTACGGCGAAAGCTATGGCGCCGAATTCGACCGCTTCGTCGCCCGGCATCAGAACATCGAACGGGTGTCTTCCAGCCAGCAGAACTTCGGCAAGCTGATCCGCGGGCGCATCGACTACGTGATCCAGGAGCGGCGCACTGGCGAACTGTTCATCGAGCACCTGCCCGGGGCGCAGGACATCCGCGTGTTGCCCAGCGCACTGAGCGTGGACTACCTGCGCGTTGCCGTATCGCGGCAATCACCCCTGAGCCAGCACATGGACGAAATAGATGCGCAGCTGCGGCGCATGAACCAGGCTGGCGAGATCGCGCGCTGGCTGGAGCAGAGCGAGGTCACCTACCGCGACATGATCAACCTGCCGGCAGATGCCCGATGATCCGCCTGCACACCGATGGCCTGCTGCGCCGCCTGCTGCGGTTCATCCTGTTGTTCAGCCTGTGTTTCACGGTACTGGCCAGTGGCGTGCAGCTGTACTTCGAATACCGCCGCGAGATGCGCGACATCGAGGCGCGCATGGCATTGATCCGCGCCGGCTACCTGGCCAGCCTGGAGCGCAGCCTGTGGGACCTGGACGAGACGCAGCTGGACACACAACTGCGCGGCCTGGTGGACTTTTCCGACGTGGCCCGGGTGCGTTTGCTCAGCGACGATTTTCAACTGCTACGAGGGGAGGCCGAACCCAAAGGGCCGCTGCGCATCGAGCGCTTCCCCCTGGATTATCAGCCCCCCTCGGGCCCGGCCAGGCACCTGGGCGAGCTGGAAGTCAGTATCGACCTGGGGGCGGTACACCATCGGTTGTATGCCACCGGCCTTGCCAGCCTGCTGTGGATGGGGGTGTTCCTGTGCGGCCTGGCGGTGGCGCTGTCGGGGCTCTTCTACCGCCTGGTCACCCGCCACCTGCAAGTGATGGCCGAGTTCGCCCGGCGTATTGGCGCCGGCCAATGGCAGGAACCGTTGCGCCTGGGCCGCCGCCGTTCATCGCGCCCCGACGAAATCGACACGGTGGCCAATGCCCTGGACGACATGCGCCGCGCCATCCTCAGCGACATCGAACGCCGCGAGCGCGACCGCCTGGCGTTGCAGGACAAGCGCGACGAACTGCAGGCCATGGTCGAGCGACGGACCGCCAGCCTGGCCCGGGCCAAGGATGACGCAGAGGCCGCCAACCTGGCCAAGTCGCGCTTCCTGGCGACCATGAGCCACGAGTTGCGCACCCCGCTCAACGGCATCCTGGGCATGGCCGAGCTGCTACGCGGTGGCCGGCTGGAAGCGGCCGACCGTCAACGCCTGGAGGCCTTGTACAAGGCCGGCGAGGGGCTGCTGGCGATTCTCAACGAAGTGCTGTACTTCGCCCGGCTCGAAGAAGGCGAGAGCCGCGCCGAACTGGTGGGCTTTTCGCTGCGCCAGTTGTGCCAGGAAGTGCTGGCGCTGCTCGAACCCATGGCCGCGGACAACGGCGACACGCTGCACCTGGAGGTAGATGAGCAATTGGCCGGTTACCAGCACGGCGCCGAGCAGTACCTGCGTCAGGTGCTCAGCAACCTGCTGGCCAATGCCATCAAATTCACCGAGCACGGCCAGGTGCGGCTCAAGGTGCAGGTGCTGGCCAGCGACGCGACCACGCAGCGCCTGCGCCTGTCGGTCAGTGACAATGGCATCGGCATCGAGCCGGCCGTCCAGGCGAAAATCTTCGACCGCTTCGTCCAAGCCAGCGAGGCCGTGGCTCGGCGCTACGGCGGCACCGGGCTGGGCCTGGCGATCTGCAAACACCTGGTGGAAAAGCTGGGAGGCTGCATTGGCCTGGACAGTGTGCAAGGGCAGGGCAGTTGCTTCTGGTTCGAGCTCGACATCGCCCTCGGGCAGCCGGGTTCACCCCCTGAGCCAGCCCAGTCGGCCAGTGCCAGCCTGGATATCCTGGTGGTCGAGGATGTCGCGCTGAACCGTGAGGTGGCAGGCGGCTTGCTAGTGCGCGATGGCCACCGGGTGAGCTTTGCCGAGGATGCCGGGCAGGCCCTGCAGCTGTGCGCACAGCGGCGCTTCGACCTGATCCTGCTCGACGTTCACCTGCCCGGCATGAGCGGGGTGGAACTGTGCCGGCAGCTTCGCGCTACCCCCGGGCCTAACCACCACAGCCGGATAGTGGCGCTGACCGCTGGCGTGCAACCGGGGCAAGTGTCGGGTTACCTGGAAGCCGGCATGCAAGGAGTGCTGGCCAAGCCCCTGCGGCTGGCCAACCTGCGCCAGGCGCTGGCCGACGCGACGCCGACTGAAGAGGCCGGTATTGACGCCAACATGGACTGGTCGCTGCTGGCCACCCACCGCTCGCTGCTGGGCGAGCAGAAGCTGCAGGGCCTGCTGAACGTGTTGCGCCAGTCACTGGAGCAGCACGCCACAGCGTTGGCCGAGGCGCTGCCGGCCCAGGACTTTACCGAAGTGCTGCACCTGGCCCATCGCCTGGCCGGCAGTTGCGACTCGCTGGGTTTTTCTGGCCTGGCTGCGCTGTTGCGACGCCTGGAAGACGCAGCCCGCCAGCATGACGGACAGGCGCTGAACGCACTTGCCGAGCCACTGGCAAGCCAGCTCGGCCAAGCCCGTGCGACCCTGGAACATTTGATCCAGAGCTGACGTACAAAAAACTTACGACTTTTTACATCTTCGATCCGTTCGTACAACGGCACCTTACATCCGTTTTCAATAATCCATTGCAACCGTGTTGCACGCGGTCCATGAGGCTTATTGGAGACAAGAATAATGACATGCCGTAGCGCTCAGCCCCTCCTTCGTAACGCCCCCCGCACCTGCCGCAATAGCGAGGTGCGCCATGACTGACAACCACGAAAAAATCCAGCTCACCCGCGCCCTGAAAAGCCGGCACATCTTCATGCTGTCGCTGGGCGGGGTGATCGGCACCGGCCTGTTCATGGGTTCGGGCGTGACCATCAACCAGGGCGGGCCGGTGGGCGCGATCCTGGCCTACCTGGTGGCCGGCTTGCTGATGTACCTGGTGATGGTCTGCCTGGGTGAACTGTCGGTGCAGATGCCAGTGTCCGGCTCGTTCCAGGCCCATGCCACGAAGTTCATCGGCCCGGCCACCGGCTTCATGATCGGGTGGGTGTACTGGATGAGCTGGGCCACTACCGTGGGCCTGGAGTTCACCGCTGCCGGCATGCTGATGACCCGCTGGTTCCCCGAGGTGCCGATCTGGTACTGGTCGGCACTGTTCGTGGTCGTGCTGTTCGGCCTCAACGCCCTGGCCACTCGCGCTTTTGGCGAGGCCGAGTACTGGTTCTCGGGCATCAAGGTGGCAACCATCCTTGGTTTTATCATCATTGGCCTGCTGGTGATTTTCGGCGCCATCCCGCTGAGCAGCGGGGCGCCGGCGCCAATGCTGGACAACCTGGTGGGCGAGTCGCTGTTCCCCCACGGCCTGTCGGCGGTGTTCGCGGTGATGATGACCGTGGTCTATGCGTTCCAGGGCTGCGAAATCATGGGCGTGGCGGCCGGCGAGACCGAGCACCCGGAAAAAAGCATCCCGCGCGCCGTGCGCAACGTGGTGTTCCGCGTGCTGATTTTCTATGTGCTGGCGATCGCCGTGCTGTCGGCCATTGTGCCATTCGAGCAGGCCGGCCTGATGGAAAGCCCGTTCGTGCAGGTGTTCGACATGGTCGGCATCCCCTTTGCTGCCGACGTGATGAACTTCGTCATCCTCACCGCCATCCTGTCGGTGGGCAACTCTGGGCTGTATGCGTCTACGCGCATTCTGTGGGCGATGTCCAAGAGCGGCATGGCGCCGAAAAGCCTGGCGCCGCTGAGCAAGCGCGGCGTACCGCTGCGGGCGCTGAGCATCACCCTGTGCTTTGCCCTGGTGTCGCTGATGACCAGCTTCATTGCCGCCGACACCCTGTTCATGGTGCTGATGGCGGTGAGCGGGATGTCTGGCACCGTGACCTGGATCGTCATCGCCCTGGCGCAGTACCGCTTCCGCAAGGCCTACCTGCGTGAAGGTGGCCAACTGCAGGACCTGAAGTACAGGGCGCCGCTGTACCCGCTGGTGCCGCTGCTGTGCATCACCCTGTGCAGCTCGCTGTTCGTGTTCCTGGCACTGGATGAAACCCAGCGGCCGTCGCTGTACTGGGGCTTTGGCTTTATTGCCCTGTGCTACGCGGCGTACTTCTTCGTCAATCGCCGTCGGCAGGGCGCCTTTGAGCCGAGCGCGCCTGGCGTTTGATTCACGATTGCCGGGGCCGCTTTGCGGCCCATCGCGACACAAGGCCGCTCCCACAAGTACTGCGCAGACTTGAACGCTGTGAAAGACCCTGTGGGAGCGGCCTTGTGTCGCGAAAGGGGCGCAAAGCGCCCCCGGCAATCCCACAGTTGTTCAAAGTTGTAACAACCACCTCGGATTTAACCCTCTTAAGATGAAAAAAATCACTTTGAAACAATAGGTTAGTTGGTTTTCGAGTGATGTTACAGGCCATCTCACCGCCAATTGCCGCCTTGTTGAACACTCGTTTAGTATCTCCCTCATCAAGCCCTCCCAAAACCATCACAACAACACCGAGGCCCCCCATGACCACCCCGTCGTCGTCACTGTTGAGCAAAGTCGAAGCCGGCGTTGCCTGGATCACCCTCAACCGCCCCGAGCAACGCAACGCGCTGGACATACCCACCCTCAAGCAACTGCACGCCTTGCTCGAATGCCACAACAGCGACCCGGCCGTACGCGTGGTGGTGCTTACCGGCAGCGGTCGCAGCTTCTGCGCCGGCGCCGACCTGGCCGAGTGGGCTGCCGCCGAAGCTGCGGGCACCCTGGAAAGCTACGGCTGGACCGAAACCGCCCACGCCCTGATGTTGCGCCTGCACAGCCTCGACAAGCCCACCATCGCCGCCATCAACGGCACCGCAGTGGGCGGTGGCATGGACCTCAGCCTGTGCTGCGACCTGCGTATCGCCGCTGCCTCTGCGCGCTTCAAGGCCGGCTACACCAGCATGGGCTACAGCCCCGATGCCGGCGCCAGCTGGCACCTGCCACGGTTGATCGGCAGCGAGCAGGCCAAGCGCTTGTTGTTCCTCGATGAACTGTGGGGCGCCGAGCGTGCCCTGGCGGCCGGGCTGGTCAGCGAAGTCTGCGCCGACGAGCAACTGCCTGCCGTGGCAGCCGAGTTGGCCGGGCGCCTGGCCAATGGCCCGACGTTCGCCTATGCGCAGACCAAGCAGCTGATCCGCGACGGCGCCCGCCGCACCCTGGCCGAGCAGCTGGAGGCCGAGCGCCACGCCGGCCTGCTGTGCGGCCGCAGCCAGGATGGCGTCGAGGCGCTGCAAGCCTCGGTAGAACGCCGCGCCCCCCGTTTCACCGGCCAGTAACCCGATATCGACCCTGACCAGGACCTGCACAAATGAATTTCCAACTGACCCAAGAACAAGAAATGTTGGTGGAAGCGGTACGCAGCTTTGTGGCCAAAGAGCTGCTGCCCCATGAAGAAGCGGTGGACCGGGCCGATGCCGTGTCGCCTGAGCTGGCCGCGCACATCCGTGGCAAGGCCATCGCCGCCGGGTTCTATGCCTTCAATATGCCCGAGGAAGTTGGCGGCGGTGGCCTGGACTACCTGTCCCAGGCGCTGATCGAACGTGAGCTGTCCAAGGTGTCCTGGGCGCTGCATGTGTTTGTCGCACGCCCGTCGAAAATACTCATGGCCTGCAAGGACGAGCAGATCAACGACTACCTGCTGCCTTGCGTGCAGGGCGAGAAAACCGACTGCTTCGCCCTCACCGAACCGGGTGCCGGTTCCGATGCCAACGCCATCAAGACCCGCGCTGTGCGCCAGGGCGATGACTTTGTCATCAACGGCAGCAAGCACTTCATCAGCCACGCCGGCCACGCCGATTTCGCCATTGTCTTCGCGGTCACCGACACCTACGAGCACAACGGGCGTAAGCGCAATGCGGTCACGGCGCTGCTGGTCGACCGCGGCACACCGGGCATGACCATTCGCCGCGGCCCCAAGTGCGTGAGCAACCGTGGCTACCACACCTACGAGCTGTTCTTCGACGACTGCCGGGTGCCGGCCAGCAAGGTGCTGGGCGAAGTGGGCAAGGGCTGGGAAGTGGCCAACGCCTGGCTGACCGCCGGCCGGGTGATGGTTGCGGCCAACTGCGTGGGCCAGGCCCAGCGCGCCCTCGACCTGTCGCTGCAGTGGGCCGCCGACCGCAAGCAGTTCGGCCAGGCCATCGGCAGCTACCAGGGCGTATCGTTCAAGCTGGCCGACATGGCCACGCAGATTCGCGCCGCCGAAATGCTCACCCTGCACACTGCCTGGAAGATGGACCAGGGCAGCATGACCGACGGTGAAGCCGGCATGGCCAAGCTGTTTGCCAGCGAAGTGCTGGGCAAGGTGGCCGACGAAGCCGTACAGATTTTCGGTGGCATGGGCCTGATGGACGAAGGGCCGGTCGAGCGTATCTGGCGCAACGCGCGTATCGAACGGATCTGGGAGGGCACCTCGGAAATCCAGCGGCACATCATCGCCCGCGAACTGCTGCGCCCGCTGCTGCGCTGAGCGCCAGGAGAACACCCATGTCGCAATCGATTCGTGACAACCTCAAGCGCCTGCTGGCGCCCCGGCACCTGGCCTTCGTTGGTGGGCGCAGCATGGCGCGGGCGCTCAAGCGCTGCGCCGAAGGTGGCTTTGGCGGCGAGCTGTGGCTGGTCAACCCGCAGCATGAAAGCCTGGAGGGCATCCCCTGTGTGGCGTGTGTGGCCGACTTGCCGTATGCCCCGGACGCGGTGTTCATTGCCACCAACCGTGAGCTGACGTTGCAGTGCGTTACCGAGCTGGCCGCGCGTGGCGCCGGGGGTGCCATCTGCTATGCCTCCGGCTTTGCCGAAAGCGGCGAAGAGGGCCGCCAGTTGCAGCAGCGCCTGCTGGCTGCGGCGGGCAACATGGCCCTGCTTGGCCCCAACTGCTATGGCCTGCTTGATTACCTGCACGGTGCCGCCCTGTGGCCGGTGGCCCATGGCGGCCAGCAGGTGGAGAAGGGCGTGGCGATCCTCACCCAGAGCGGCAACTTTGCCTACAACCTGTCCATGAGCGACCGCTCGCTGCCGGTGGCCTACATGGCCTCGGTCGGCAACCAGGCGCAACTGGGTGTGGCCGAGCTGATGGACGTACTGCTCGACGACCCACGGGTAACGGCCATCGGCCTGCACCTGGAAGGCTTGAAGAACGTGCCTGGCTTTGCACGCGCCGCCTACAAGGCATTGCAGCAGGGTACGCCGATCATTGCCCTGAAGACTGGCGTGTCGCAGATCGGCGCTGAACTGGCGCTGAGCCACACCAGCTCGTTGTCCGGCTCCGATGCCCTGTACGACAGCCTCTTCCAGCGCCTGGGCGTGATCCGCGTCAGCGGCCCGGTGAGCTTTGTCGAAACCCTCAAGGCCGCCGCTTGCGGGCGCTTGCCGGCAGATGGCGAACTGATCGCGCTGGCCTGCTCGGGCGGCGATGCTGGCCTGATCGCTGATTATGCCGAACGCAACCATCTACACCTGCCAAAGCTTGAACAGGGGCAGGTGACGGCACTGGCCGAGGTGCTGCCGGCCTATGCCAACCTGGTCAACCCACTGGATTTCACCACTGCCATCTGGGGCGATGAAGCGGCCCTGCAACGCATGCTCGACAATACCCTGAGCGGGGCAGCTGATGCCGCCATGCTGGTGCTGGACTACCCGGCGGCATTCACTGGCGAACGCAAGGAGTGCGACCTGCTGCTGGCGCTTTACTGCGACGCGCTGGAGCGTCACGGCAAGATCGGTTTTGTCACCTCCGCCTTCCCGGAGCTGCTGCCCGCCACTGCGCGTGAGCGCCTGCATGCCCGGGGCATCGCTGCGCTGCAGGGCGTGGAAGACGGCCTGGCGGCCTGGGGCCGCATTGTCGCCTACCAGCGCAACCGCCGGCGGTTGCTGGAGCAAGGCGAGGCCGCACGGGTACCGCTGTGCCCGCAAGCCCTCACGGGCGAAAGCCGGTTGCTGGACGAATGGCAAGCCAAGCACGCCCTGCGCGCCTTCGGTTTGCCGGTGCCAGCGGGCGTGCTGAGTACGCCCGAGCGCGCTGTGGCAGACGCCGCCCGCGTGGGTTACCCGCTGGTACTGAAGGCGGTCAGCGCGCAGCTGCCGCACAAGACCGAAGCCGGTGCGGTGGCGCTGAACCTGCGTGATGCCGCCGCCCTGGAAGCCGCACTGGTGCAGATGCGCCAGCGCATCGCTGCCTACGCCCCGCACGTCGCGTTCGACCAGGTACTGCTCGAACCCATGGCCGACCCGCCGCTGGCCGAGCTGATAGTGGGCATCAAACGTGAACACGACTTTGCCCTGGCCTTGGTGATCGGCGCCGGTGGCGTGCTGGTCGAACTGCTCAAGGACAGTGTCAGCCTGTTGCTGCCCACCACCGACAGTGCTATCCGCGCCGCGTTGCTGAACCTGCGCAGCGCCAGCCTGCTGCAAGGCTTCCGTGGCCGCCCGGCCGCCGACCTGGACGCCTTGGTCGCAGCCATCCGCGCGGTGGCCGACTACGCCTGCGAAAACGCCGGGCAACTGCTGGAGCTGGATGTGAACCCATTGATGGTCGGTGCCCACGGCACCACCGCGGTCGACGCGCTGATCCGCCTCGGCCAGGCGCAAGGAGAACGACATGAATGACCTTACCCTGACTGCCGGCCAGGCGCTTGTGCGCCTGTTGGCCAACTACGGCGTGCAGACTGTGTTCGGCATCCCCGGGGTGCATACCCTGGAGCTGTACCGCGGCCTGCCGGGGAGCGGTATCCGCCATGTGCTGACCCGCCACGAGCAGGGCGCCGGCTTCATGGCTGACGGCTATGCGCGGGTGAGTGGTCAGCCGGGGGTGTGCTTTGTCATCACCGGCCCGGGGGTGACAAACGCCGCCACCGCCATCGGCCAGGCCTATGCCGATTCCATCCCGATGCTGGTGATTTCCAGCGTCAACCATACCGCCAGCCTGGGCAAGGGCTGGGGCTGCCTGCACGAAACCCAGGACCAGCGCGCCATGACTGCGCCGATCACCGCGTTCTCTGCGGTGGCTTTGCGCGGCGACGACCTGCCCGAACTGATTGCCCGTGCCTGGGCCGTGTTCGACAGCGAGCGGCCGCGCCCGGTGCACATTTCGGTGCCGCTGGACGTGTTGGCCGCACCCGTCAGCCGTGACTGGAGCGATGAGGTGGCACGCCGCCCCGAGCGTGGCCAGCCCTGCCGCGAAGCCCTCGACCAGGCTGCCCTGAAGCTGGCAGCGGCCAAACGGCCGATGATCATCGCCGGTGGCGGTGCGCTGCACGCGGCCGAGCAACTGGCGCAGTTGAGCACCCGGCTGGCGGCACCGGTATTCACCAGCGTGGCAGGCAAGGGCCTGCTGGCACCGCAAGCTCCATTGAACGCGGGTTCCAGCCTGTGCGTGGAGCCTGGCTGGCAGTTGATCAGCCAGGCCGATGTGGTGCTGGCCGTGGGCACCGAAATGGCCGACACCGACTTCTGGCGCGAGCGCCTGCCGATCACTGGCGAACTGCTGCGCGTGGACATCGACCCGCGCAAGTTCAACGACTTCTACCCCTGTGCCATCGCCTTGCAGGGTGATGCCCGGCAAACCCTCGCCGGCTTGCTCGAGCACCTGCCAGCACTCGACCGAGACCCGGCGCAGGCCAGCGAAGCGGTGAGCAACTTGCGCCAGGCCATCCGCAGAGGGCATGCACCGTTGCAGGCCACCCATCAGGCGATTCTGGACCGCATTGCCGCCGTGCTGCCCGATGACGCGTTCATCAGTAGCGACATGACCCAACTGGCCTACACCGGCAACTACGCCTTCGCCAGCCGGGCGCCGCGCAGCTGGCTGCACCCCACCGGCTACGGCACCCTCGGCTACGGCCTGCCGGCCGGTATCGGCGGTATGCTCGCCACCGACCATCGCCCAGGCCTGGTGTTGGTGGGCGACGGCGGTTTTCTTTATACCGCCCAGGAGCTGGCCACGGCTGTAGAGGAACTGGACCGGCCGTTGGTGGTGCTGCTGTGGAACAACGACGCCCTCGGGCAGATCCGCGATGACATGCTTGGCCTGAACATCGAGCCGGTCGGCGTGCTGCCGCGTAACCCGGACTTCATCGGCCTGGCCCGTGCCTTTGGTTGCGCGGTGCGCCAGCCACGTGATCTGGACGCGCTGCAGGCCGACCTGGCCAGCGGTTTCGCCACACCCGGCGTTACCTTCATCGAACTCAAACACACCTGCGTCTGTTAAGCCGCGCACAACCAATAGAACAAGAGAAACCCACATGCCATTTCGCCGTACACTTCTGGCCGCATCCCTGGCCCTGCTGATTACCGGCCAGGCCCCCCTGTATGCCGCACCACCGCTGTCGATGGACAACGGCACCAACGCCCTGACCGTGCAGAACAGCAACGCCTGGGTCGAAGTCAGCGCCAGCGCCCTGCAGCACAACATCCGCACCCTGCAGGCCGAGCTGGCCGGCAAGTCCAAGCTGTGCGCCGTGCTCAAGGCCGATGCCTATGGCCACGGTATCGGCCTGGTAATGCCATCGATCATCGCCCAGGGCGTGCCCTGCGTGGCGGTGGCCAGCAACGAGGAGGCCCGCGTGGTCCGCGCCAGTGGCTTCACCGGGCAACTGGTGCGGGTACGCCTGGCCAGCCTCGGCGAGCTGGAAGATGCCTTGCAGTACGACATGGACGAGCTGGTGGGCAGCGCCGAATTTGCCCGCCAGGTCGATGCCATCGCCGCGCGCCATGGCAAGACCTTGCGCATTCACATGGCGCTCAACTCCAGCGGCATGAGCCGCAACGGTGTGGAGATGGCGACCTGGTCCGGCCGTGGCGAAGCGCTGCAGATCACCGACCAGAAGCACCTCAAGCTGGTCGCGCTGATGACCCACTTCGCCGTGGAAGACAAGGACGATGTGCGCAAGGGCCTGGCGGCCTTCAACGAGCAGACCGACTGGTTGATCAAACACGCGAAGCTCGACCGCAGCAAGCTCACCCTGCACGCCGCCAACTCGTTCGCTACGCTGGAGGTGCCGGAGGCGCGCCTGGACATGGTGCGCACCGGTGGCGCGCTGTTCGGTGACACCGTGCCGGCGCGCACCGAGTACCAACGCGCCATGCAGTTCAAGTCGCACGTGGCGGCGGTACACAGTTACCCGGCCGGCAACACCGTCGGCTACGACCGCACCTTCACCCTGGCCCGTGATTCGCGCCTGGCCAACATCACCGTCGGCTATTCCGATGGCTATCGCCGGGTGTTCACCAACAAGGGCCATGTGCTGATCAACGGCCACCGCATACCGGTGGTGGGCAAGGTGTCGATGAACACGCTGATGGTCGATGTCACCGACTTCCCGGACGTGAAGGGTGGCAACGAAGTGGTGCTGTTCGGCAAGCAGGCCGGGGGCGAAATCACCCAGGCCGAGATGGAAGAAATCAACGGCGCGCTGCTGGCCGACCTGTACACCGTGTGGGGCAGTTCCAACCCGAAGATTCTCGTCGACTGAAACCGCCAAAGAAGGGAGATTGCCATGCGCTACGCCAAGCTTACCCAACGCATCGCCGGCGACGGGGCCGCAGCCTGGGACATCCACTACCGCGCCCTGGCGCTGCAGGCCGAGGGCAAGGACATCCTGCTGTTGTCGGTGGGTGACCCGGACTTCGACACCCCCGCGCCGATTGTCGAGGCGGCCATCGACAGCCTGCAGGCGGGTCACACCCATTACGCCGATGTACGCGGCAAGCTGGCCCTTCGCCAGGCCATCGCCAGGCGCCACCAGCAGCGTAGCGGCCAGGCCGTTACCGCCGACCAGGTGACGGTGCTGGCGGGGGCCCAGTGCGCGCTGTACTGCGTGGCCCAGTGCGTACTGGACCCAGGCGACGAGGTGCTTGTCGCCGAACCGATGTATGTGACCTATGAGGCGGTGTTCGGTGCCTGTGGTGCCAAGGTGGTGCCGGTGCCGGTCAAGCCGGAGAACGGCTTTCGGGTATGCCCGCAAGACGTGGCCGAGCGCATCACCCCGCGCACCCGAGCCCTGGCCTTGAACAGCCCGCACAACCCGTCGGGGGCAAGCCTGCCCCGTGCTACCTGGGAAGCACTGGCTGAACTGTGCATCGCCCACGACCTGTGGCTGATCTCCGACGAGGTGTACAGCGAGCTGTTGTACGAGGGCGAACATGTCAGCCCTGCCAGCCTTCCGGGCATGGCCGAACGCACCGCCACCCTCAACAGCCTGTCGAAGTCCCATGCCATGACGGGCTGGCGGATGGGCTGGGTGGTGGGTTCGGCCGAGCTGGCCGCCCACCTGGAAAACCTCGCCCTGTGCATGTTGTATGGCTCGCCGGACTTCATCCAGGACGCCGCCGTGGTGGCGCTGGAGCAGCCGTTGCCCGAGCTGGCCGCCATGCGCGAGGCCTACCGCCAGCGCCGTGACCTGGTGTGCGAACAGCTGGCCGGCTGCCCGGGCCTGAGGGCGCTGAAGCCCGATGGTGGCATGTTCGTGATGGTTGATATCCGTGAGACCGGCGTAAGTGCCCAGGCCTTTGCCGACCACCTGCTGGACCGCCAGGGCGTGTCGGTGCTCGCCGGCGAAGCGTTTGGCCCCAGCGCTGCCGGGCATATCCGCCTGGGCCTGGTGCTGGGCGAAGCGGCGCTTGTCGATGCCTGCCAGCGCATCGCCCGCTGCGCCGACGAACTGAAACGGGAGTACGGCCATGCGTGAGTATGCGCGGCTGTACATCGATGGCGCCTGGCAGGTACCGAGTGGGCAGGGTATGGCTGAGGTGATCGACCCGGCCACCGAACAGGTCATTGGCCGGGTACCCTTGGGCGCCGAGGCCGATGTCGAGCGGGCGGTGATGGCGGCGCGGCGGGCCTTCGATGGCTGGTCGCGCACGCCGTCCAGCGTGCGCGCCGGGTACATACGGGCATTGGTCGCACAGCTGAAAAACCGTGCGGCGCAAATGGCCGAGGTTATTACCGACGAGCTGGGCATGCCGGTGCAGTGGTGCCAGGCGGTGCAGGTCGAAGGCCCGATTGCCGGGCTGGAACAGTATGCCGAACTGGCCGGGCTGATGGATGAGGTGCGCGAAGTCGGCAATTCGCTGGTGTACCGCGAGGCCGTTGGCGTGTGCGCATTCATCAACCCGTGGAACTACCCGCTGCACCAGATGATTGGCAAGCTGGCGCCGGCCCTGGCTGCCGGGTGCACGGTGGTGGTCAAACCCAGCCAGGAAACGCCGCTGCACGCATTTGTGCTGGCCGAAATGATCGACGCCATCGGCCTGCCGGCAGGGGTGTTCAACCTGGTCAGCGGCCCAGGTGCCAAGGTCGGTGAAGCCCTGGCCCGGCACCCGCAGGTGGACATGGTGTCGTTCACCGGCTCGACCGGTGCCGGGGTGCGGGTGGCACAAGCGGCCGCGCCGACGGTGAAGCGGGTGTGCCTGGAACTGGGTGGCAAATCACCGTTGCTGATTACCGCCGATGCCGACCTGCACGCTGCGGTGCGCCACGGCGTGCAGGACGTGATGATCAACTCGGGGCAGACCTGCACGGCACTGACCCGCATGCTGCTGCCGGCCAGCCGCTACGCCGAGGCGCTGGAAATTGCCGAGGCCGAGACCCGTGCACTGGTCATGGGCGACCCGCGTGACCCGGCCAGTTTCCTCGGGCCGATGTGTTCGGCAGGCCAGCGGCGCACGGTGCTCGACTACATTCGCCTGGGGCAGGAGGAGGGCGCGCGCTTGTTGTGCGGTGGTGATAGCGGCGGCTTCGAGCGCGGGTTCTACGTGGCGCCCACGTTGTTCGCCGACGTCGACAACCGCATGCGCATTGCCCAGGAAGAAATCTTCGGCCCGGTGCTGTGCCTGATCCCCTACGCCGACGAGGCCCAGGCGCTGGCACTGGCCAATGACTCGCCGTTCGGCCTGTCCAGCGCAGTGTGGGCGGGCAGCCGCGAGCATGGCCTGGCGTTGGCGCGGCAGATACGGGCCGGGCAGTGCTTCATCAACGGTGGCGGGTTCAACTACCAGGCGCCGTTCGGTGGCTACAAGCAGTCGGGCAACGGCCGCGAGTGGGGCGAAGAGGGCCTGGCGGAGTTCGTCGAGGTGAAAGCCGTACAGTGCTGAGCCACCGCTGCAAGACAATCTGTTTTGTGTAAGGAGAATGTTTGTGAATGTACTGATCGTCCACGCTCACCCCGAGCCGCAATCGTTCACCGCAGCCCTGCGGGACCAGGCCGTGGAAACTTTCCGCGCCCAGGGCCACCAGGTGCAGGTCAGCGACCTGTACGCCATGGGCTGGAACCCGGTGGCCAGTGCCGATGACTTCACCCAGCGTGAGAACCCCGAGTACCTGGTGTATGCCCTGGAGCAGCGCCAAGGGGTCAAGCGCGGCGCCATTGCCGAGGATATCCAGCAGGAGCTGGACAAGTTGTTGTGGGCCGACTTGCTGGTGCTGAACTTCCCGATCTTCTGGTTCTCGGCACCTGCCATGCTCAAGGGCTGGATCGACCGGGTGTTGGTGTCGGGGGTGTGCTATGGCGGCAAGCGTTTCTACGACCAGGGCGGGTTGGCGGGCAAGAAGGCGCTGGTGACCGTGACCCTGGGCGGGCGCGAGCACATGTTTGGCGAAGGGGCGATTCATGGCCCGCTGGAAGACATGCTGCGGCCAATACTGCGAGGCACGCTGGCTTATGTGGGGCTTGAGGTGCTGCCGCCGTTCGTGGCCTGGCATGTGCCTTACATCAGCGCCGAGGCGCGGCAAGATTTTTTGCAGCAATACCGGCAGCGCCTGGAGCAGCTTGCGGACGACCAGCCATTGGTGTTCCCGCGTCTGGCCCAGTTCGATGAGGCGTTGTACCCACTGGTGTGATCGCCTGTACTGGCCTCATCGCCGGCAAGCCAGCTCCCACAGGGACACCACGAGGCCTCAGGACTGTGGTTTCCCTGTGGGAGCTGGCTTGCCGGCGATGAGGCCAGTTGCCTTGTTACAAGACTTACCTGCCCAAAAACGACCACCCACACATTCGGGGTATGTTGCCCCTGGGCAAATCCCTCGATAGTGAACCCATCGGCTCGTTCCTGAGCATTCACACGATGGAGTTGCCATGCGCAAGGTACTGAAGGTGATTGGAGGTCTGCTGCTGGCGTCTGGTGCCAGCCTGGCCCAGGCGGCAGAGGTGGACAGCGCCAACACGTTACGGTTGTACAACTGGACCGACTACATCGGCGAAACCACCCTGGCCGATTTCGAGAAGGCCACCGGCATCAAGGTCATCTACGACACCTTCGACGGCTACGAAACGGTGCAGACCAAACTGCTTACCGGCCGCTCCGGCTACGACCTGGTCATGCTCAACGCCTCCCTGGTTCCCCCACTGATCAGCGCCGGCGTGTTCCAGGCGCTGGACAAGCAGCAACTGCCCAGCTGGCAAAACCTTGACCCGCAAGTGGTCAACAACCTGCAGGGTTACGACCCTGGCCTGAAATACTCGGCGCCCTATACATGGGGCAGCTCGGGGGTAACCTACAACGTCGACAAGATCACCGCGCGCATGCCCGACGCGCCGATCGGTTCACTGGCGATGCTATTCGACCCCAAGGTCGTCTCGCGCTTCGCCGACTGTGGCGTCACCCTGATGGACGCACCCACCGAGGTCATCCCGCTGGCCCTGCAGTACCTGGGCAAGGACCCGCGCAGCGCGTCGCCCGCCGACCTCAAGGCAGCAGAACAACTGCTGCTGGGCATCCGCCCCTACATTCGCAAGTTTGACTCGGTCAACTACCTCACCAGCCTGCCCAATGGCGAGGTGTGCCTGGCGCTGACCTGGTCCGGCGACTATGCCACCGCCCAGGCCCGTGCGGTGGAGGCTAAGAAAGACATCAAGCTGTCGTTCTTCATCCCCCAGGAAGGTTCGCTGATCTGGTTCGACAACCTGTACATCCCCAAGGATGCGCCGCACGCGGCCAACGCCCACCGCTTCATCGAGTTCCTGCTGCAGCCGCAGACCATGGCCAAGGTCACTGACTACATCCACTACGCCAACAGCAACGCCGCCGCCACCGCGCTGGTGCGTGACGACATCCGCCAGGACCCGGCCATCTACCCCGACGCACAAACCCGTGAGCGCCTGTTCGCGCAGAAAACCCAGAGCCCCAAGGACATGCGCGCCATCACCCGGGTCTGGAGCACGGTCAAGACCGGTTTCTGAACACTGCCCAACGATTCCCGCCAAGGAGCTGCCCATGGCCACCCCAAGCAAAGCATTCGCTATCGCCCACGACCCGTTGGTGGAGGCCGACAAGGCCCACTACATGCACGGCTACCATGTGTTCGACGAGCACCGCGAGCAAGGCGCGCTGAACATCGTCGCCGGCGAGGGCGCCTACATTCGTGACACCCATGGCAACCGCTTCCTCGATGCCGTCGGCGGCATGTGGTGCACCAACATCGGCCTGGGCCGCGAGGAAATGGCCCTGGCCATCGCCGACCAGGTGCGCCAGCTGGCGTATTCCAACCCGTTCTCCGACATGGCCAACGACGTGGCCATCGAACTGTGCCAGAAGCTTGCGCAGCTGGCACCGGGCGATCTGAACCATGTGTTCCTCACCACCGGCGGCTCGACTGCCGTCGACACCGCCTACCGGCTGATCCAGTACTACCAGAACTGCCGCGGCAAACCGCACAAGAAGCACATCATCGCCCGCTATAACGCCTACCACGGCTCCACCACCCTGACCATGTCGATCGGCAACAAGGCCGCCGACCGGGTGCCGGAGTTCGATTATCACCACGACCTGATCCACCACGTCTCCAACCCCAACCCGTACCGCGCCCCGCACGACATGGACGAGGCCGAATTCCTCGACTACCTGGTGGCCGAGTTCGAGGACAAGATCCTGTCGCTGGGTGCCGACAACGTGGCGGCGTTCTTCGCCGAGCCGATCATGGGCTCGGGCGGGGTGATCATTCCGCCCGAGGGCTACTTCCAGCGTATGTGGCAACTGTGCCAGACCTACGACATCCTCTTTGTCGCCGACGAAGTGGTGACCTCATTCGGGCGCCTGGGCACTTTCTTCGCCAGCGAAGAACTGTTTGGCGTCACCCCCGACATCATCACCACCGCCAAGGGCCTGACCTCGGCCTACCTGCCGCTGGGCGCGTGTATCTTCTCCGAGGGTATCTGGGAAGTGATTGCCGAGCCGGGCAAGGGCCGCTGCTTCACCCATGGCTTTACCTACAGTGGTCACCCGGTGTGCTGTACAGCGGCGCTGAAGAACATCGAGATCATCGAGCGCGAGCAACTGCTCGATCACGTCAAGGACGTGGGTGGCTACCTGGAGCAGCGCCTGCAAAGCCTGCGCGAGTTGCCGCTGGTGGGTGATGTGCGTTGCATGAAGCTGATGGCCTGCGTTGAGTTCGTGGCCGACAAGGCCAGCAAGGCGCTGTTCCCGGATGAGGTGAACATCGGTGAGCGCATCCACAGCAAGGCCCAGGCCCGCGGGTTGCTGGTGCGCCCGATCATGCACCTGAACGTGATGTCGCCACCGCTGATCGTCACCCATGCGCAGGTGGACGAGATCGTCGAGACCTTGCGCCAGTGCATCATCGAAACCGCGCGTGAACTCACGGCGCTTGGCCTGTATCAGGGCCGATGAACCTGGCGCAAAGGGCTGTGCGCGGGCGTGCCTGGCAGGCTAGACTGCCGGGCATGACCCAGGCCACTCCCGACACCCCGCTTACCCTGACAATGGGCGCGCTGCAGCAATGGCATGCGGCGCTGCAGCGTGCGCTGGCCCATAGCGAAACGCCCGAGGCGCTGGAGTATGTGGCCGCTGCCATCGGCCAGCTGGTGCAGGTTGAATCGATGATGATCAGCCTTGAGTGCCAGGGGCGCGCGCCGCAACTGCTCTACCAGCAGGGCATTCCCGAGCTGCACCGCGCCGCGGTGCTTGAGCGTTATTTCAGTGCCGGCTACTTGCTCGACCCATTCTGCCTGGCGGTGCAAAGCGGCCTGGCCGAAGGCTTTTACCACCTGCAGGAAATCGCCCCCGACAACTTCTTCGACAGCGACTACTACAAGGCCTATTACCTGGGCACCGGTTGCAGCGAAGACAGCTACTACATCGTCGACCTCAGCGCAGGCCGCAAGTTGTCGCTGAGCCTGTTCCAGGGTTGCAGCGGCACGCCTCTGAGTGCCGGGCAGGTCGACTTGCTGCGGGCGCTGGAGCCCATGGTGCGGGAACTTTTGGGGCGTTATGCCCGGCATAACCTGGAGCCCGGCGCAGCATCGGCCGAACACGGCAGCCTGCAGGCAGCGTTCGACAGCTTTGGTTGCCAGGTGCTGACCGACCGTGAGCGGGAGGTGGCCCACATGATCCTGCGCGGGCACTCGGTGAAGTCGACCGCGCTGGAGCTGGGCATCTCACCGGAGACGGTACGCATGCACCGCAAGAACCTGTACCTGAAGCTGGAGATCAACTCGCAGTCCGAGTTGTTTGCACGGTTTATCGACTGGCTCCGCGGCGATCAATCGGGACCGTGACGTTTCGCGTAAGCCTGCTCACGAAGCCGCCAGGCGGGCCTCCAGGGCGGCGATGTGCGCCTGTAGCCGTTCATGCTCCTGGCGCTCGGCGCTGATGTCTTCGAACACGCTGATCAGGTGTTCCGGTTCGCCGTTGTCCCGGCGCTGCAGCGAGGTGCGGGCGCGTACCCAGATGTACTCGCCGTTCTTGTGGCGCACGCGTTTTTCCACTTCGTAGCGCTCGGTTGCGCCGGCCAGCATGCGTTGCAGCAGCTGCAGGTTCTGCGCCAGGTCGTCGGCGTGGGTGATCTGCTGGAAGGTCATGCCGTAGAGTTCATCGGCGCTGTAGCCCAGCAACTCGCACAGGCTGTTGTTGACCCGCTGCCATGTGCCGTCCGGGTCGATGTAGGCCAGGGCACCCCAGGCCAGCTCGAAGATCGCCCGGAAGCGTTCCTCGCTCTGGCTGAGCGCCTGCTGGGCCACCTGGCGTTCGGTGTTGTCCATGCTGATGCCAACCATCTTTACCGAGCGCCCGGCGCTGTCGCGCACCACTGTGGCGCGGGAAGAAATCCAGCGCACTTCACCGTCCGGGCGGGTGATGCGGAAGTCGCATTCACAGCCACTGCCGTCGGCCACCGCGTCGGCGTACATCACCTGCATGCGCTGCACGTCTTCGTCGGGCAGGTGCCTCCAGAAGTCTTCGTTGTGGTGGACCGGCCAGCCATAGACCTGCTCGACGTTGGGCGAGTAGGTGACTTCGTCGCTGATCAGGTTCCATTCCCAGGTAACGATGCGTGCGCCTTCCTGGGCCAGCTTCATACGCGTTTCGCTTTCCATGATCTCGGCGGTCAGGCGCCGGCGCACGTCGGTCATCGGCAGCTCGACCACCTGCGGTTGCTGGATGTTCTGCAGTGCTTCGTCGCCATAGCGCAGCCAGATCCAGTTGACCTTGAGGAAGTCGGCCAGCTTGCGCAGGTTGTCGTAGTCGATCTCGCCGCCGCGGGTCCACTTGTGCACGGCGGTGCGCGAAATACCCAAGGCCGTGCCCACGGCTTGCAGGGTCAGCTTGTGATGCTCGAGCAGTTCCTTGAGGCGGAAGGCGAAGCTGTTTTCCAACATCGGCAGGGTGTCCTGATCTGGGCCAAGAGCCTGCCAGTATACCCAAGCTGTCAACTTTTGGTTGACGGTCTCACGCTGCCTCTTTTGGGGGGAATGGCCTTGTGCTGCCTGCACTGGCCTCATCGCCGGCAAGCCAGCTCCCACAGGTATTGACATGGCTGGAGGGCGATGCGGTCCATGTGGGAGCTGGCTTGCCGGCGATGAGGCCAGTACAGGCAACATCAGCCGGGCGGTTGTTAAAGGTCCAGCACCAGCCGCGCCGTGCGGGCGCGCGAGACGCACAGCATGATGCTCTGCTGGGCGGCTTTTTCTTGGTCGCTCAAGTACTGGTCGTAATGCTCGGCTTCACCCTCGAGGATGGCCGTCTCGCAGGTACCGCACACGCCTTCACGGCACAGGCACTCGACCTTGGCAGCCTTGGACTTCTCGATGGCCTGCAGAATGGTCATGCCTTCTTCCACCTGCAGTTCCACGCCCGATTGCGCCAACACTACGGTAAAGGCACTGCCGGTGACCGGGGTGGCGGCAAACTGTTCCCAATGCACGCGCTGCTCGGCAATGCCGGCCTTGGCGGCGCAGGCGATGACTGCGTCGATCAGCGGTTTGGGGCCGCACACGTACAAGTGCGCTTGCTCGTCCAGCCCCGCGCACAGGGCGGCCAGGTCAAGCTTGCGGTCGAGGCTGTCGATGTAGAACTGCGTGTTGGCGGCATGCGGGCCATTGGCCAACTGGTCCTGGAACGCGCCGTGCTCTGGGGCGCGGAAGGCATAGTGCAGCTCGTAATCGGTGCTGCTACCTTCCAGCTCATGCAGTTGGGCCAGGAACGGGGTGATGCCGATGCCGCCGGCAATCAGGACGTGACGGCCTGCCGAGGGGTCGAGGGCGAACAGGTTGTTGGGCGAGGAGATGGTCAGGCGGGTGCCGACTTCTACCTGCTGGTGCATGAACGCCGAGCCGCCTTTGGACTGTTCTTCCAGGCGCACGCCGATCTGGTAGCTGCGGGTGTCGCGCGGGTCGCTCATCAACGAATAGGCGTTGCTGAACTGCCTGCCGTCAGCGCCTTGCATCTGCACGATGACGTGGCTGCCGCCGGTGAAAGCGGGCATCGCCGCGCCGTCTTCGCGGGCCAGGGTAAAGCGCTTGATCAGCGGCGTGGCGTGTTCCACGTCGGTAACGCGTACGTTGAACATTTCATAAGTGTTGGCCATGGTTCACCTCGACTGCCTGGGCGCGCGGCAGGCCCTGCCGCGCGCCTTTACGTGCAAATAAACGTGGAGCGGTTGCCATCAATCGTCGAGGTGGGCCACGGCGATCAGGTTGTGGAAGTGGGCAATGCCGTGCTCGCTCATGCCACTGCGCTCGCGGTCGGCCATGATGCGGCCCTGGCCACGGTAGCCACGCGACTTCAGGCCCTTCTGCACGCTTTCGACCAGGCGCAGGTCTTCTGGGCGGAACACTTCGCGGTACCAGTCGATCAGCTTCTGCTGCTCCTCGGTGATGTCCTTGTTGAGGAAGTAGATGTCGTAGTGCTGCAGGGTGGTTTCGGCATCGACCGGGAACTCGTAGATCACGGTCATGAAGTTGGACCCTGGCGGCACGTTGAACATGGTGCACGGCCAGGCCCAGAAGCCGGCGAACGACGGGTCTTTCACGTTTTCGTCGAACTTGAACGACTGCTCCGAAGGCTTGGCCAGGCCGTATTGCAGGGTCCAGTTACCGTGCATGGTGTGGCTGTACTGGCCGACGTCGACCGAGTCGGAGAAGCCTGGGTGGGCCGGGGCGCAGTGGTAGCACTCCAGGTAGTTGTCGACGATCGACTTCCAGTTGGCCGGGGTGTCGCTGACGAAGCGCGCCGCCAGGTGCAGGTCGTCGATTACCGCGCAGGCTTCGCGCATGCGTGCTTGCATGCCTGGCAGCTGGTCTTCGACGGAGCCCGCGTCCATGTCCATGTTGATGAAGATGAAGCCGGCGTATTCCTCGACGCGCAGCTGCACCAGGGTGGAATTCTCTTTGTCGAAATTGACCACGTTGTCGCAGTTGCGGGCGTGGGCCAGTTCGCCGTCGAGCTTGAAGGTCCAGGCATGGTACGGGCAGGTGATGACGTTCTTGGCCTTGCCGCTGCCGCTGAGCAACTGGTGGCCACGGTGCGGGCAGACGTTGTAGAACGCACGCAGCACGCTATCACGGCCGCGCACGACGATAATGCTTTCGCCAATCACGTCGCGGGTGATGTAGGCATTGTTGTCTGCCACTTCGCTGCGGTGGCCCACGCAGATCCAGCTGCGGGCGAAGATGGCTTCTTTCTCGTGTTCGAACACCGCGGCCTTGGTGTAGAAGTTGGCCGGGATGGTGAAGGCCTCGTCGGCGTTCGCGCAGAAATCGGCGGGCAGGCGTTTGAAGTCGTTCATGACAGGTTTCTCACAAGCTCGGTTTATAGTTGTTGGTTAACGCGTATCTGTTGGTTAACAGATCAGGCAAAAAAATTTGCAGTGATCAAGGGGGCTGCTTTGCAGCCCATCGCGAGCAAGCTCGCTCCTGCACGGTTAATCAGTGCACGGCAGCAGCGCTGCGCGGGGCGTGTTCGGCCGGGGCTTCACCGGCCATCCGTGCAGCCTCTTCTTCGATGACGTGGGCCGGTACCTGGCCGTAGTCGGCGATCATCCACTTGAAGAAGCCATAGATCTTCACCAGCAGAATCACCATGAACGGGATTGCGGTGAGTACCACGGCGGTCTTCATGGTCGACAGCGAGGCCTTGGCGAACAGCATGGCCAGTGGCACCAGGGTCAGCACCACGCACCAGAACAGGCGGTGGGTTGGCGTTGGGTCGTCACCTTCACGCAGGTTGCGGGTGCTGGTGGCGGCCACCGCGTAGGCCGCGGCATCCATGTGCGAAGCACAGAAGATGGCCATGATGAACAGGTACACACCGAGGAACACCTGGCCCCACGGCAAGGCCAGCAGCAGGTGCGTCACGGCCGATTCGCCGCCTTGTTCGGCGAGCATTTTCGGTACATCCACCGCGCCGGTGATGAACTGGTGCATGCTGTAGCTTTCCAGCGCGCCGAAGAAGAACCAGCAACCGAAGCTGCCCCCCATCAGCAGGGCCAGGACCACTTCCTTGATCTGCCGGCCGCGCGAAACGCGGGTAACGAACATGGCCACGCCCGGGGCGTAGGACACCCACCACAGCCAGTAGAACACCGTCCAGTTGCGGGTAAAGGCACCGTCGCCCGCCGGGTCGGTGAACAGGCTCATGTGCACGTAGTTCTGGATCATCAGGCCAATCGAGTTGGCAGTGTTGTTGAGGGTGAACTGGGTCGGGCCCACCAACAGCACAACCGCGGCAAACACCAGCGCGCCGATGCACACCATCTTGCTCAGGCGCTGCAGGCCACCATCGATACCGATGTAGGAGCTGAGCGAGAACATCACCGCCACGCCGCCGATCACCATCAATTGCACGGTGAAGGTATCCGGGGTGCCGGTCAGGTCATGCAGGCCGCGCGTCAGGGTAGAGGCGGTGAGGGCCAGCGACACGGTCAGTGCGCCCATCATGGTCAGCAAAAAGATCAGGTCGACGGTACGGCCCACCGGCCCGGTAGCATTGAAACCTGTCACCGCTTCGATAACCGAAGCCAGGTTCAGGCCGCTCTTCTTGCGTACATGGAAGTGGTAGGCCATGGCCAGCGAGGCCAGGGCGTAGATCGACCAAGCGCTGATACCCCAGTGGAAGAACGAGTAGCCCACGCTGTACTCGAGTGCCTTGGGGGTGGCCGCGGCGATGTTCAGGCCCGGGGTCTGGTAGTAGTAGGCCCATTCCATCACGCCCCAGTAGAGGGTCGACGAACCCATGCCGGCGCAGATGAACATGAACACCCAGGTGGCGGTGGCGTATTCAGGCTTGCCACTGCCCAGGCGGATGTTGCCGTACTTGCTGAAGGCCAGGTACAGCACTGCCAGGGTACTGGCGAACACCAGCACCTGCACGCTGGTACCGAAGGTGCGGGTGGACAGCTCGAACAACTGGTTGGCGGCACTTTCAGCCTGGGCGGGGAAGGCTGCAAGGCCGATCACGGTGAGCAGTACGGCGATCAGGCTCACGGTAATCAGGAACACATCAATCTTTTTATTCTTGTGCGACATCATCGTCTCCTGGACGTTGGCGTACTTGTTATACCCGGCAGGCATCCGGGGTGTTGCGGTACCACTCCTTCCTTGGCTGTTAACTACCAGTTAACCAATATCTAATGGTTAACAGATTTTGCATACAATCCACGCCGCTCGCAAGAGGCAAAGGGCCGATTGTCAGACACTTCTGACAATCGGCCCTGGGTGCATCAGGCTTCGATCAGCGCGGTGATGGCCTGGCCCACTTGCTGGGTAGACTGCTGGCCACCCATGTCGCGGGTTACGTCACCGGCGGCGATGACCTGCTCAATGGCTTTGAGGATGTCGTCGTGGGCAGCGCGGTAGCGTGGGTCGGTGCCTTCGTTGCCGAGGAAATCGAGCATCAGCGCACCGGACCAGATCATCGCGATCGGGTTGGCGATATTCTTGCCGTAGATGTCTGGCGCCGAGCCGTGCACCGGCTCGAACAGCGACGGGAACTTGCGCTCGGGGTTCAGGTTGGCCGATGGCGCGATGCCGATGGTGCCGGCGCAGGCCGGGCCGAGGTCGGACAGGATGTCGCCGAACAGGTTCGAGGCCACGACCACATCGAAGCGGTCTGGTTGCAGTACGAAGCGGGCGCAGAGGATATCAATGTGCTGCTTGTCCCAGCTGATTTCCGGATAATTGGCTGCCATTGCGGCGGTGCGTTCGTCCCAGTACGGCATGCTCACGGCCATGCCGTTGGACTTGGTGGCCGAGGTGACGTGCTTGCGCTCGCGGGTCTGGGCCACTTCGAAGGCGTACTTGAGAATGCGGTCGACGCCACGGCGGGTGAACACCGATTCCTGCAGCACGAACTCGTTCTCGGTGCCTTCGAACATGCGCCCGCCCAGCGACGAGTACTCGCCTTCGGTGTTTTCGCGGATGACCACGAAGTCGATGTCGCCGGGTTCACGACCAGCCAGCGGGCAGGGTACGCCGGGGAACAGGCGCACCGGGCGGATGTTGACGTACTGGTCGAAGTCGCGGCGGAACTTGAGCAGCGAACCCCACAGCGAGATATGGTCCGGCACCTTGTCTGGCCAACCTACAGCACCGAAGTACAGGGCGTCGAAACCCTTGAGCTGTTCGAACCAGTCATCCGGCATCATCTTGCCGTGGGCCAGGTAATAATCGCAGCTGGCCCATTCGAAGAACTCGAAGCTGATGTCCAGGCCGTGCTTGCGCGCGGCGGCCTCGACGACGCGAATGCCTTCGGGCAGTACTTCGTTGCCGATGCCGTCACCTGGGATTGCCGCGATTCTGAAGGTCTTGCTCATGGGGTGCACTCTTTGTCTGGGGAACAGGTGCTGGTCATGCTATAAGGGCTTGGCTCGGAGATAATCTGGCCAATCATGGATTCTTGGAACACGATACGTGAATAATCTGCCCAGCCTCGACGACCTCAACATCTTCCTGCAAGTGGCCAAGCGCGCCAGCTTTGCGGCTGTGGCCGATGAGCTGGGGATGTCGGCGGCGTATATCAGCAAGCGCATTCGCATGCTTGAGCAAACCCTGGAAGTGCGCCTGTTGCACCGCACCACCCGGCGGGTGACGGTGAGCGAGGAGGGCGAGCGGGTGTATCAATGGGCGTTGCAGATATTCGACGCCGTGCAGCGCATGGGCGATGACATCAGTGCCCAGCACCGCGAGCCGGCCGGGCAGTTGCGCATTGCCAGCAGCCTGGGGCTGGGCCGGCGCTTCGTGGCGCCGGCCTTGTCGGAGCTGGCCGAGCGCTACCCGCGGCTGGACATTCGCCTGGATGTGCACGACCGCCTGGTGGACCTGATTGCCGAAGGTGTCGACCTGGATATCCGCGTGGGCAACGCCATTGCCCCCAACCTGATCGCCAAGCCGTTGGCACGCAACCGCCGGGTACTGTGCGCAGCGCCGGCGTACCTGGTGCGGCGCGGTACGCCCAAGGTGCTGGGCGACCTGGGCAGCCACGACTGCCTGGTGATCAAGGAGCGCGACCACCCGTTCGGGGTGTGGCAACTGATGGGGCCGCAGGGTGAAGAAAGCGTGCGGGTGACCGGCGGCCTGTCGACCAACCATGGCGAAGTGGCGCACCAGTGGTGCCTGGACGGGCGCGGGATACTGCTGCGGTCATGGTGGGACGTGCACGACAGCCTGCAGGACGGGCGCCTGGTACAGGTGCTAGAGGCCTATCATCAGCCGGCGGACATCTGGGCGGTTTATACCTCGCCGCTGGCCCGCTCGGCCAAGGTGCGGGTGGCGGTGGATTTTTTCCGCCAGTACTTTGCCGAGCGCTACAGCTTGCCGGGGTAGGCCGGACCCAAACCATGCCCGGTCTGCTTTTGATTTTTTTGTGGGAGCGGCCTTGTGTCGCGATAGGGCTGCAAAGCAGCCCCAGCAATTTCTGCGCCTCTGCTGAAATCCCGGGGCTGCTCCGCAGCTCTATCGCGACACAAGGACGCTCCCACAAAAGTCAAAAGCAGGTTGGGTAAAGGCCTTCAGGGCACGGGTATTCGGGAAACCGCCTTCACTTCGCGCAGCGCCAGGCTCGACTGGATCGAGGCAATGCCTGGCTGACGGCGTAGCACCTCCTCTACGAATCGCCCATAACTCTCCAGGTCATTCGCCAACACCGTCAGCACATAATCAGCCTCGCCGGTCACCTTGTGGCAGGACAGCACCTGCGGCAGTTTCAATATCACCTGCTCGAACTCATCCGGTGCGTTGGCCGAATGGTTGCCAAAGCGCACCTGGGCAAACGCCATCACGTCGTAGCCCAGCTTCCTGCGGTCGAGGTTGGCCTGGTAATCCTTGATGATGCCCAGCTCTTCCAGCCGTTTGCGCCTGCGCCAGCAGGGCGTCACGGTCAGCGACAGGCGCTCGCCCAGCGCAGCGCTCGACAGGGTGCCGTCCTCCTGCAAAAGGCGCAGCAGCTCGCGGTCGGTGTCGTCCAGTTGTTCGATAGCAAAGGCTTTGCTCATAGGTGGTCAACCTTGTGAATACTTTGCGCAAGAATCCGGTTTGGTTGAGCATAAAGCAAAGCATTTTCACCGCTCTGTCGCGAAAATTGGTTATCCGGTAACCCCTTGAAAAAGGACATTCGTGTGCTGACAGTCTTTAGCAACAACCACCGCTTGCACCATGGCTCGGAACTCAAGGACGGCGCCATTACGCCATCGTTCGAAAACCCCCAGCGTGCCGACACCGTGCTGGCCCGGGTGCACAGCACCGGCCTTGGCGATGTCATTGCCGAACAGGCCTTCGACCGTGGCTGCTACGTGGCGGCGCACAGCGAGCGCTATGTAAGCTTCCTGGAAAATGCCTGGCAGGAATGGGCCGCCACCGGCAAGACCCACGATGCACTGCCACTGGTGTGGCCAGTGCGCGACCTGGCCATCGACCGTGAGCCCGGCTTCATCGACGGCAAGCTGGGCTTTTATGCCATGGACGCTGGCGCGCCGATCACTGCCGGCACCTGGGAGGCGGTGCGCAGCAGCGCCAACGTTGCCTTGACCGGCATGCAGCGCATCATCGACGGTGCCGACAGTGCCTTCGCCCTGTGCCGCCCACCGGGGCACCATGCAGCGCGGGAATACATGGGAGGCTACTGCTACCTGAACAACGCCGCCATCGCCGCCGAGCGCTGCCTGAGCCAGGGCGCCAAACGCGTGGCTGTGCTGGATGTTGATTTCCACCACGGCAACGGCACACAGAACATCTTTTACGATCGCCCCGATGTGTTTTTCGCCTCCCTGCATGGCGACCCGCACGTGTCCTACCCGTACTTTTCCGGCTACTCCCATGAACAAGGCGCAGGCGCTGGCGAGGGTTTCAACGCCAACTACCCGATGGGCAAGGGCACGCGCTGGGCCCAGTACCAGCCGGCTTTGCAGGATGCACTCAAGCGCATTGTCGCGCACAGGCCGCAGTTCTTGGTTGTGTCGCTGGGGGTCGACACCTTCGAGGATGACCCGATCAGCCACTTCAAGCTCACCAGCGAAGACTTCCTGCGCATGGGTGCCGAGATCGCCAGCGCCGGTATCCCGACCCTGTTCGTGATGGAAGGCGGTTACATGGTCGACGAAATCGGCATCAACGCAGTGAACACCCTGCAAGGTTTTGAGAACGCTCGCTAACCCCGTTACCAGCCGTGACGAGGCCTGTACTGGGCCTCGCCACGGCACAGCGACATGTGACAGGCCAACAATAAGAAGAGGTCGCCATGCAAGACATGCCCGCAAGCCTTGAGCAAAGCAAACCGGTAACGCCCGACCGTGACGGGCACCTGCAACGCACGCTGGAAAACCGCCACATCCAGCTGATTTCCATAGGCGGCGCCATTGGCACCGGCCTGTTCATGGGCTCGGGCAAGGTGATCGCGCTGTCTGGCACCTCGATCCTGCTGGTTTACGCCATCCTCGGGTTCTTCGTGTTCTTTGTCATGCGCGCCATGGGCGAGCTGCTGTTGTCCGACCTGCGCTTCAAGTCGTTCGCCGATATCGTTGCCCATTACCTGGGCCCGCGCGCCGGCTTTGTGCTGAGCTGGTCGTACTGGCTGAGCTGGAGCGTGGCGGTGGTGGGTGACGTGGTGGTGGTGGCCGGGTTCTTCCAGTACTGGTACCCCGATGCACCGGCCTGGCTACCCGCGTTCTTCACCCTGTTCGTGCTGCTGGGGCTAAACATGCTGGCGGTGCGGATTTTTGGCGAGGTGGAGTTCTGGTTCGGCATCATCAAGATCGTCGCCATCGTGCTGTTGATCATCACCGCGGCGGTGATGATCGCCACTTCCTATACCTCACCCAATGGCGTGGTTGCTTCGCTGTCCAACGTGGTCGCGCCGGGTGCGGTGCTGCCCCATGGCATCAGCGGTTTCTTTGCCGGGTTCCAGATTGCCGTGTTTTCCTTTGCCGGTACCGAACTGATCGGCACCACTGCGGCAGAGGCGAAGAACCCTCATCGCTCGCTGCCCAAGGCCATCAACACCATCCCCTTGCGCATTCTGCTGTTCTACATCCTGGCGCTGGTGTGCATTATCAGCGTGGTGTCGTGGGCCGAGGTGCCGGCCAACCGCAGCCCCTTCGTCGAGCTGTTCCTGCTGGCCGGCTTCCCCGCGGCGGCCGGCATGATCAACTTCGTGGTGCTGACCTCGGCAGCCTCATCGGCCAACAGCGGTGTCTACTCGGGCTGCCGGATGCTATTCGGGCTGGCCGAGCGGCGTAACGCACCGGCCCTGTTCGCCAGGCTTTCGGCACTGAGCGTGCCGGTGTACAGCCTGGTGTTTTCCGGCGTGTGCATGCTGATCGGGTTGAGCCTGCTGTTCATCATCCCCGAGGTGATGACGGTGTTCACGCTGATTTCGACCGTGTCGGCAATCCTGGTGATCTTTACCTGGTCGATGATCCTTGCTGCGTACCTTGCCTATCGCAAACGCAACCCGGCTGCGCACGATGCTTCGGTGTTCAAGTTGCCGGGCGGGGTGCCGATGGCCATTACCACCCTGGGTTTCCTCGGCTTTGTGCTGGTACTGCTGGCGCTGCAGCCGGATACCCGGTTGGCGCTGTGCGTGATGCCGTTGTGGTTCGTGTTCCTGCTGCTGGCCTACCGCCGTCGCGCAGCACACCCCTGAGCGAATGCCATACCCCTGTGGGAGCGGGTTCACCCGCGAAGGCCCCAACGCGGTGCATGGCACCGGCTGCGCCGGTGTTCGCGGCTAAAGCCGCTCCCACAGGTACCGCGTGGCTTCTGGTTTTGCTCACCCGACCTGCTGGGCGATCAACCCCAGGCACCGCTGCACGATCGGGCTAACATCACCCTTGCGCCGGCTGAGTATGATCGGGCTGACGGCACTGCTATCAAGCAAACCGACATACTCGATATCGGTGCGGTGCTGCTGTTGTACCGATGCTGGCACCAGGGTCACCCCCACGCCCACGGCCACCAGGCCGATGGCCGTCTGCAGTTCGTTGGCCCACTGGCTGACGCGGATGCTCATGCCATGCTGAGCAAACAGCGCCAGCACGTGGTCGGCATAACTGGGCCGGGGGTTGGCCGGGTAGAGGATGAACGCCTCGCCAGCCAACTGGGCGAGGCTGAGCGGGCTGCCCGCCAGCGGGTGGCCCTTGGGCAGCACGGCCACCAGCGGGTCTTCAAGCAGTACCTGTTGGTGAATGGCCGCATCGTCGATGCGAATGCGCCCGAAGGCGATGTCGATGCGCCCGCTTTTCAAAGCTTCCACCTGCTGCAGCGTGGTCATCTCGCTCAGGCCCAGTTCCAGCTCGCTGTCTTGACGCAGCTCGCGGATCAGCTCTGGCAGCACGTTGTACAGAGTGGAGGGGGCAAAACCGATGCCCAGCCACTGGCGCTGGCCCTGGCCGATGCGGCGGGTGTTGTCGCTGATGTTCTGCAGTTGCTGCAGCACGGTGCAGGTCTGCTCGTAAAAAAAGCGACCGGCTTCGGTCAGCCGCAGCGGGCGTTCGCGCACTACCAGCAGGGTGCCGAGCTGATCCTCCAGCTGGCTGATCTGCCGGCTCAAGGGGGGTTGCGCAATGTGCAGCAGCTCGGCGGCGCGGGTGAAGTTCAGGGTCTCGGCCAAGACCTTGAAGTAACGCAGGTGGCGCAGCTCCATCAGACCTCCAGGGTATGGTGGGAGATTCATTTGATATTGGACGGTCATCAGGGTCTCGCGCAATCCTTGATCAATCAAGTAAATGCACCATTCGGGCCTGCAACTGGCAGCCCGACCTGACGGGACCTGGCAACAATGACAAGCGCGCTGATTGAACGTATTGATGCAATTATCGTCGACCTGCCGACCATTCGCCCGCACAAGCTGGCAATGCACACCATGCAGCAGCAGACCCTGGTGGTATTGCGGGTGCGTTGCAGCGATGGCGTGGAAGGGATCGGTGAGGCCACGACCATTGGTGGCCTGGCCTATGGCTATGAAAGCCCTGAAGGCATCAAGGCCAACATCGACGCGCACCTGGCCCCGGCGCTGATCGGCCTGGCGGCGGACAACATCAACGCCGCCATGCTCAAGCTGGACAAGCTGGCCAAGGGAAACACCTTTGCCAAGTCGGGTATTGAAAGCGCCTTGCTCGACGCCCAAGGCAAACGCCTGGGCCTGCCGGTGAGCGAGCTGCTGGGGGGCCGTGTGCGCGACAGCCTCGAAGTGGCCTGGACCCTGGCCAGCGGCGACACCGCCCGGGATATCGCCGAAGCCCAGCACATGCTGGAAATCCGCCGTCACCGTGTGTTCAAGCTGAAGATTGGCGCCAACCCGGTGGAGCAGGACATCAAGCATGTGGTGACGATAAAACGTGAACTGGGCGACAGCGCCAGCGTGCGGGTGGACGTCAACCAGTACTGGGACGAGTCCCAGGCCATCCGCGCTTGCCAGGTGCTTGGCGACAACGGTATCGACCTGATCGAGCAACCGATTTCGCGCATCAACCGGGGTGGCCAGGTGCGCCTGAACCAGCGCAGCCCAGCACCGATCATGGCCGATGAGTCGATCGAAAGCGTCGAGGACGCTTTCAGCTTGGCCGCCGACGGCGCGGCCAGCATCTTTGCTCTGAAAATTGCCAAGAACGGTGGCCCGCGCGCCGTGCTGCGCACTGCGCAAATTGCCGAGGCCGCCGGTATCGGCCTGTACGGCGGCACAATGCTCGAAGGCTCTATCGGCACCCTGGCCTCGGCCCATGCCTTCCTTACCCTGCGCCAGCTCACCTGGGGCACCGAGCTGTTCGGCCCGCTGCTGCTGACCGAAGAAATCGTCAACGAGCCGCCGCAATACCGCGACTTCCAGCTGCACATTCCCCGTACCCCAGGCCTGGGCCTGACCCTGGACGAACAGCGCCTGGCGCGCTTCGCCCGTCGCTGATCAGCCAACAAGGAGATAATCATGCTGTTCCACGTGAAGATGACCGTGAAACTGCCGGTGGACATGGACCCGGCCAAGGCCACTCAGCTCAAGGCCGATGAAAAGGAACTGGCCGAGCGCCTGCAACGTGAAGGGACCTGGCGCCACCTGTGGCGCATTGCCGGGCACTACGCCAACTACAGCGTGTTCGATGTGCCCAGCGTCGAAGCGCTGCACGACACACTGATGCAACTGCCGTTGTTCCCGTACATGGACATCGAGGTCGACGGCCTGTGCCGGCATCCCTCGTCGATCCACAGCGACGACCGCTGATACGCACCTGTCTGCCTGACAAGAACAATATGAGGTACGCACGATGACCGTGAAAATTTCCCACACTGCCGACATTCAAGCCTTCTTCAACAAAGTGGCTGGCCTGGACCACGCCGAAGGCAACCCGCGCTTCAAGCAGATCATCCTGCGTGTGCTGCAGGACACCGCGCGCCTGATCGAAGACCTGGAAATCACCGAAGACGAGTTCTGGCACGCCATTGATTATCTCAACCGCCTGGGTGGCCGTAACGAAGCTGGCCTGCTGGCCGCAGGTCTGGGCATCGAGCACTTCCTCGACCTGCTGCAGGACGCCAAGGATGCCGAGGCCGGCCTGAGCGGCGGCACCCCACGGACCATCGAAGGCCCACTGTACGTCGCCGGGGCGCCGCTGGTACAAGGCGAAGCGCGTATGGACGACGGCACCGACCCAGGGGTGGTGATGTTCCTGAAAGGCCAGGTGTTCGACGCCGAAGGCAAGCCGCTGGCCGGCGCCACCGTCGACCTCTGGCACGCCAACACTCAAGGTACTTATTCGTACTTCGACTCGACCCAGTCCGAGTACAACCTGCGCCGCCGTATCATCACCGATGCCGAGGGGCGCTACCGTGCGCGTTCCATCGTGCCATCGGGGTATGGCTGCGACCCGCAGGGCCCGACCCAGGAATGCCTGGACCTGCTCGGCCGTCATGGCCAGCGACCGGCGCACGTGCACTTCTTCATCTCGGCACCCGGCCACCGCCACCTGACCACGCAGATCAACTTCGAGGGTGACAAGTACCTGTGGGACGACTTTGCCTACGCCACCCGTGACGGGCTGATCGGCGAGCTGCGCTTTGTCGAGGATGCTGCGGCGGCGCGTGACCGCGGCGTGCAAGGCGAGCGTTTTGCCGAACTGGCGTTCGACTTCCACCTGCAGGGGGCCACGGCGGTGGAGGCCGAGGCACGCAGCCACCGGCCGCGTGCGTTGCAGGAAGGCTGAAACCGTTGGGGCGCGTAGCGCCCCCACAATGCTGACCATTTTTCGCTGTGTTTTTGCCTGGGCCTTTCCGTGCGGGGAGGGCCTGGGCTTTTTGCTGCCGGGCCGGTGATCTAGAATCGACCTTTTGCCTGAGCCCCGCCCATGCTGCCCATCGCGCTGCTGCCAACCACCGCTGACCAGGCCCCACTTATCCGCAACCTCTACCAGTTCTATTCCTACGAGTCCTCCGACTGGGAGCAGGAGGACGTCGAAGTGGACGGCCGCTTCTATATCCATGACGAGCACCTGCAACGCTACTGGCAGGACGAGGGCTGGGGCGCTTACCTGGTGCTGGCGGACGGCTTCATCGCCGGCTTCGTACTGGTGGAACGCAGCGAACTGCCGGGCATCGACGCGCTGGAACTGGCTGACCTGTTCATCCTGAAAAAGTACCGCCGCCAGGGCATCGGCCAGGCCGTGGCGTTGCAGCTGCTGGGCGGCGAGGGCGACTGGTTGCTGCGGTGCTACGCACAAGATGCCCCGGCCGTGGCGTTCTGCAAGGCCGTACTGGCGAACCTGTCGCGCCCGGCGCAGGCCATTGCCCTGGCTGATGAACCGGACCTGCTCAGTTTCCTGGTGAGCGGCGCCCGCCATTGAGGGTTTGCCAGCCTTCGTTCGTCCTTGAAGAGGAATAGCGACATTTTTGTGAGCTACTTCACAAAATCGTCATGAGCGGCATAATGCCATCAATGCTTTCAAAAACCCGGCCATCTCTTGCCGGGGTCCCTTTTCATGCGCTTCGAAGGTTCAGGTAAAGTTCATGTCGTTAGTCGCAAGCCCCGACATCATGTACCGGCTATTGATTCAGAGTGTGGTGGACTATGCCATCTACATGCTCACCCCCGAAGGAGTCGTCGCCAACTGGAACCCCGGCGCTCAGCGTGCCAAGGGGTACCACGCCGAGGAAATTGTCGGCCAGCATTACTCATTGTTCTACACCGATGCCGAGCGCGCCGCCGGGCTGCCCGTGCATAACCTGGAGCAGGCGCGCAGCACCGGGCGCTTTGAAGAGGTCGGTTCGCGCCTTCGCAAGGACGGCTCGGCCTTCCACGCCCATGTAGTAATCGATGCGGTGTACGACGATGCCGGGCAGCTGGTGGGTTTTGCCAAGGTTACCCGCGACATTTCCGAACGCCGCCGCCAGGAGGTGGAGCTGCTGCAGGCCAAGGAACTGGCCGAGCAGTACAGCCAGGAAATGGCCAAGCTGTCGCAGTTCCTGGATTCGGTAATTGCCAATATCCCCGCCAGCGTCATCGTCCAGGACCTCGAAAGCCAGCGCATCCTGTTGGCCAACCAGCAGGCCGAGCGCCTGTTCGGCGGTCCAGAGCGCAGCATGATCGGCCAACTGCCTGGCGAATGCCTGAGTCCGGCCGCTGCCGACTACCTTGAACAACAACTGGCGCGGGGTGCTCGCAACACCAAGGGCCATGCTGCCGAGACCCGGGTCGACACCGCCCGTGGTCCACGGACCCTGCGCAGCCGTACCTTGCTCAGCCAGAACTGCGAAGGCCAGGCCGACTACGTGCTGTTTGTCGCCGAAGATGCCACCGAGGAACTGGCCGCCCACGCGCAGATCCACCACATGGCGCACCATGACGCGCTCACCGGGCTGCCCAACCGCACGCTCTTCAACGAACGCCTGCGCCAGGCGCTGGTGCGTGGCAGCGAGAACGCAAAGCTGACCGCTGCGCTGTGCCTGGACCTGGACAACTTCAAGAACATCAACGATTCCTTGGGCCATGCCTTCGGCGACAAGCTGCTGCGCGAGCTGGGCAAGCGCCTGCGCCGTGAGCTTCGCGAGCACGACACCCTGGCCCGCCTGGGCGGTGACGAGTTTGCTGTGGTACTGACCGGGCTGGATGGCCGCGATGCCGCGTGCAACACCGCGCAGCGCCTGATCAATGCCATTTGCCCGCCGTTCCAGATCGAAGGCCACCAGTTCACGGTGGGGGTGAGCATCGGCGTTGCCATTGCCCCCGATGACAATGACCAGGCCGAGCAGTTGCTCGGCTATGCCGACATGGCGCTGTACGAGGCCAAGCGCAACGGGCGAAACCGCTACGAGTGCTTCGAGGTAGAACTGGACGTTGCAGCCCGCCAGCGCCGCCTGGTGGAAACCGACCTGCGTACTGCGCTGCACCTGGGCCAGTTGCAACTGCACTACCAGCCGGTGGTCGACCAGCAGACCCATTGCATCACCGGCTACGAGGCGTTGCTGCGCTGGGAGCACCCGAGCCGTGGCATGGTGATGCCCATGGACTTCATCCCCATTGCCGAGGAAACCGGGTTGATTCACGAGCTGGGCACCCGGGCCTTGAACCTGGCCTGCCAGGAGGCGGCGAGCTGGGACAGCGAGCAGACGGTGTCGGTGAACCTGTCGCCGGTGCAGTTCAAGAATGCCAACCTGGTGCAGGTTGTGGCCTTGGCCCTGGCCGATTCGGGCCTGCCGGCGCAGCGCCTGGAGCTGGAAATAACCGAGTCGGTGCTGCTGGGTAACAGTGAAGAAAACGTGCGCACCTTGCGCGCGCTGAAGGACCTGGGCGTGTCCATTTCGCTGGACGATTTCGGCACCGGGTATTCATCGCTCGGCTACCTGCGGTCGTTCCCGTTCGACCGGATCAAGATCGACAAGTCGTTTGTGCATGACATGTGCGAAAGCCGTGAGGCGATGTCGATCATCCGCGCCATTACCGACCTGTCCAACAGCCTGATGATCAAGACCACGGCCGAGGGGGTGGAGTCGGAAGAGCAGATGCGCCGGCTGGCGGCGGAAGGGTGCTCGCATTTCCAGGGCTACCTGTACGGGCGGCCGGCACCGGCGAGTGAGCGGTTGAAGCAGGTGATTACGCCAGGCTGACGGCTTACGCGGCCCATTGTGGGGGTAATTGTCCTGCTCAAATTTTAAGAGCTTGTGCAATCCTTGTGGGAGCGGGCATGCCCGCGAACACCGGCGCAGCCGGTGCCAGCCACCGAGTTGGTTTCTTCGCGGGCACGCCCGCTCCCACAAGGTCCGTGTCGCGCTTACGAATTTCAGCTATTCCAGTCTGGCGCAAACGGTGGGCTTACCACCCGCTGATCTTTCGGCAATTGGGCAATCGCCGCGCGATCCTCGTCGTCCAGTTCCACGTTCAACGCTGCCAGGTTGGCCAGCTGGTTCTCGCGGCTACTGGCCTTTGGGATCGCCGCCACACCGTCCTGGTCCAGCAACCACTTCAGCGCCACCTGGCTGGGCAGCACGCCGTGCTTGCGGGCAATCGCCTGGATCACCGGCTGCGCCGCCGCCTGGCCGCGGGCCAGCGGGGTGTAGGCGGTGAGCAACAGGTCATGATGGCGGGCGTAGTCCAGCAGCGGTTGCTGGCCGAGCAGCACGTGGTATTCCACCTGGATCGCCGACAACGGCGCGCCCAGGGTTTCCACCACCTGGCGCAGCAGCCCCAGCGGGAAGTTGGCCACGCCGATGTGGCGCGTCTTGCCCTCGTCACGCAGCGCTATCAGGGTGTCGATGCTGCGTGCCAGGTCCCAATTCTTGCCGGGCCAGTGAATGTGGAACAGGTCGACCTGCTCGGTGCCCAGGGCGCGCAGGCTGTCTTCCAGCGACTGGCGCATGGCCTTGGGCTCCAGGCGGTCCCACCACACCTTGGTGGTGAGGTGGATCTGCTCGCGTGGTACGTCGCTGTCGCGCAGGGCCTGGCCTACGGCTGCTTCGTTTTCGTAGGCAGTGGCGGTGTCGATGTGCCGGTAACCCACGTCCAGCGCCTGGTGCACGGCCTGGGTGCATTCGGTGCCGGTCATCGGCCAGGTGCCCAGGCCGATTGCAGGCAGGGCCAGACCGTTACGGGTGGTGAGCCTTTGCATGTAAATTCCTTGTAGGGTGTGCAGGGTTCGCACCCGATGGTCGGTGATCAGCGAGGCACGGGCCATGCGTTCATGCCACAAAGTGGTCGATCAGCGAACAGAATTTTCCACCAGCGTGGGCACGCGGCAAATGAACTTCCTTATCCTGCGGTATCTCTTCTAGAATTCGAGCTGTTGTATCCGCCAGGGCACCCCTGCGCGGCCTTCCCTGGGCGTGGCATGCCGCCGTGCCGTCATCGAGAGAGCCATGAGTTCCAGCACACCGCTGTCCGGCGTCAACCAACCCTTGCGCGGTATCGCGCTGGTGGTGGGGGCGACGTTCCTGTTCGCCAGCCACGATGCCCTGTCCAAATTCCTCGGCGGCATTTACCCGATTGTGATGGTGGTGTGGGCGCGTTATGTCGTGCATACGCTGCTGATGGCCGGTATTTTCCTGCCCAAGTCTGGCCTCAACGTATTGCGCACCCGCCGGCCAGTACTGCAGACCTTGCGGGCCTTGAGCCTGCTGAGCACCAGCCTGCTGTTCACCAGCGGCCTTCAGTATCTGCCGCTGGCTGAGGCGACTGCGGTCAACTTCCTTGCCCCGGTGCTGGTTACCGCGCTGTCTGCTCCGCTGCTCAAAGAGCGGGTGACGGTGGGGCAGTGGGTGGCCGTAGTGCTGGGTTTCATCGGCGTGCTGGTGGTGGTGCACCCAGGTGGGGCGATGTTTACCCCGGCCATTCTGTATCCGTTCGGTTCGGCGTTGGGCTTCTGCTTTTATCAGTTGCTGACGCGCATTCTGGCTGCACATGACAGCCCGACCACCAGCAACTTCTATGCAGGGCTGTGCAACACCCTGGCAATGAGTGCACTGGTGCCGTTCTTCTGGGAGGTGCCGCGTTGGGACCATGCCCTGCTGATGCTGGCCCTGGGGGGCTTTGGCATGACGGCTCACCTGCTGCTGACCCAGGCCTTCCGCCATGCGGCACCGGCGTTGCTGGCACCGTTCAGCTACTGCCAGATCGTGTTTGCCGGGTTGCTTGGGCTTGTATTCTATAGCCAGGTGCCGGACACCCTGAGCCTGGTTGGGATTTCGGTGATCTGCCTCAGTGGACTGGGCGCGGCGTGGATGCAGCGCAAGAAGTGAGTGATTACCTACCGGGCCATGAACTGCAGGATGCGTTCGCGTAGCCAGCGCTCGGCCGGGTCGTTGTCCTGGGCGCCGCTCCAGACCATAGACAGCTCGGCCTCGGTGATGTCGAACGGCGCCGGGTCGGCGCGCAGGCTGCCGTCGTCGGCCAGGGCGCAGGCGGCGTAGTCCGGCACCGTTGCGATCAGCTCGGTGTTGCGCAGCAGGGCGCGCAGGCTGCCGAACTGCGGCACCGCCAGCACCACCTTGCGGCAGCGGCCGATGCGCGCCAGGTCCAGGTCGATGTTGCCGCTCATGTCGCCGGAGAACGACACCATCACATGCGGGCGCGCGCAGTATTCGTCGAGGGTCAGCGGGCCGGGCCGGTCGTCGGCGCGCAGCACGCGCACGCCGATGTCGCGCAGCTTGCGGCGCTTGGCCGTGGCCGGCAGGTCGGTGGTGTAGCTCACACCCACCGAAATTTCGCCGCTGGCCAGCAGGCCAGGCATCAGCAGGAAGTTGGCCCGCCGCACCACCACACTGATATCCGGGGCCTCTTCGCGCAGGGCCTGCAGCAGGGCCGGGAACAGGCCGAACTCGGCATCGTCCGACAGCCCCAGGCGGAACACATTGCAGCTGCTGGCCGGGTCGAATTCGCGGGCGCGGCTGATGGCGGCGGAAATCACGTCCATCGCAGGCGCCAGTTCGGCGAAAATCTGCAGGGCCCTTGGCGTGGGTTCCATGGCCCGGCCGCTGCGGATCAGCAATGGGTCATCGAACAGCTCGCGCAAGCGGGCGAGGGCGGCGCTGACGGTGGACTGGGTGATGAACAGCTTTTCACCGACGCGGGTCAGGTTGCGTTCGATCATCAGGGCTTCGAACAGCACCAGCAGGTTCATGTCGACGCGGCGCAGGTCGTTGCGGTTCATTGGGCTCAGGTTCCGGGAATAGAGGGCTTGGCGGTGTATTGAAGCACGCCGCAGGCCTGCTTGCCTTGTATGAATGTGCCGGCCTCTTCGCGGGTGAACCCGCTCCCACAGGTACTGCACAAGCCATTCTGACAGAGCCAGCCTATTACCCCCTAACAGCCACTCTATTAGAACTCTGCCCAAGCTCGTCTAGTCTTTCCCGTGGCCCCGTGTAGACCTGATGAGGGGTAGCACGAGCCCCACACGCTCGGCTGAAAGAACACCTGGCATAGACCGGAAATCTGGATAACCGACCCAAAGGTACCCGCAGATGTCGAACGAATCGAAATGCCCGTTCCATCAAACCGCAGGTGGCGGCACCACCAACCGTGACTGGTGGCCTGACCAGCTCAACCTTCGTATTCTTCACCAGCATTCGTCGAAATCCAGCCCCGATCCGGACTTCGATTATGCCAAGGCGTTCAAAAGCCTCGACTTCCAGGCCCTGAAGAACGACCTGACTGCCCTGATGACCGACTCGCAGGACTGGTGGCCCGCCGACTTCGGCCACTACGGCCCGCTGTTCATCCGTATGGCCTGGCACAGCGCCGGCACCTACCGCATAGGCGATGGCCGCGGTGGCGCGGGCTCTGGCCAGCAACGTTTCGCCCCTCTGAACAGCTGGCCGGACAACGTCAGCCTGGACAAGGCCCGGCGCCTGCTGTGGCCGATCAAGCAGAAATACGGCAACAAGATTTCCTGGGCCGACCTGATCGTGCTCACGGGTAACGTTGCCCTAGAATCCATGGGCTTCAAGACTTTCGGTTTCTCTGGCGGGCGCGCCGATGTGTGGGAGCCGGACGAAGATGTGTATTGGGGTTCGGAAAAGGTCTGGCTGGGCGGCGATACTCGCTACGGCAATGATCAGGTCAAGGCGCAGCCGCCCGGGCAGGGTGACCTGGTGGCCGAGCCGGCCAAGCATGGTGAAGAGCAGAATCGCGACCTGTCGGCCGAGCGTAACCTGGAAAACCCGCTGGCCGCCGTGCAGATGGGCCTGATCTACGTCAACCCGGAAGGCCCGGAAGGTAACCCCGACCCGGTGGCGTCGGGCAGGGACATCCGTGAAACCTTTGGCCGCATGGCCATGAACGATGAAGAAACCGTGGCGCTGATCGCCGGCGGCCACGCCTTCGGCAAGACCCACGGCGCCGGGCCCGCCGACAACGTCGGCCCCGAACCGGAAGCGGCAGGCCTGGAGTTGCAGGGCCTGGGCTGGCCCAACAAGTTTGGTACCGGCAAAGGGGGGGATACCATCACCAGCGGCCTGGAAGTGACCTGGACTTCCACCCCGACGAAGTGGAGCAACGAATACCTGAACAACCTGTTCAACTTTGAGTGGGAGCTGACCAAAAGCCCGGCCGGTGCGCACCAGTGGCGGCCGAAAGAGGGTAAAGGCGCAGGCACGGTGCCAGATGCCCACGATCCGGGTAAAAAACACGCACCGTCGATGCTTACCTCTGACCTGGCGCTGCGCTTCGACCCGATCTACGAGCCGATCGCCCGTCGCTTCAAGGACAACCCTGATCAGCTGGCGGATGCCTTCTCCCGTGCCTGGTACAAGCTGATCCACCGCGACATGGGCCCGCTGGCGCGCTACCTGGGCCCGGAAATGCCCAATGAAGAGTTGCTGTGGCAGGACCCGTTGCCCAAGGCCGACCCCTCCACGATCAGCGAGCAAGACATTGCTGCCCTCAAAGCCAAGGTCCTGGCCTCGGGCTTGAGTGTGGGCGATCTGGTCTCCACCGCCTGGGCATCGGCGTCAACCTTCCGTGGCTCGGACAAGCGCGGAGGTGCCAATGGCGCCCGCTTGCGCCTGGTACCCCAGAAGGACTGGGCTGCCAATCAGGGGGTAGACAGGGTGCTGACGGCTCTGGAGCAAATTCAGGGCGAGTTCAATAATGGTGGCAAGAAGGTCTCCCTGGCCGACCTGATCGTACTGGCCGGTACCGCTGCAGTTGAAAAAGCTGCCAGGGATGCCGGTTACAGTGGCAGCGTCGGGTTCCGCCCGGGTCGCGTCGATGCCTCCCAGGCGCAGACCGACGTCGAGTCGTTTGCCGTGCTGGAGCCGTTGGCCGATGGCTTCCGCAATTTCACCAAGGCTCGTTACAGCGTCAAGGCCGAGAAGCTGTTGCTGGACAAGGCCCAGTTGCTGACCCTGACTGCCCCGGAGCTGACCGTGCTGATCGGCGGCCTGCGTGTGCTGGGCGCCAATCATGGCGGCAGCAAGCAGGGTGTGTTCACGGACAAGCCCGGTACCTTGAGCAACGACTTCTTCCGCAACCTGCTGGACATGGGTGTGGAATGGAAGCCGACTTCGGCAGACAACGAAACCTTCGAAGGCCGCGACCGCAAGACCGGGCAGGTTAAATGGAGCGCTAGCCGGGTCGACCTGGTGTTTGGTTCGCATGCCCAGTTGCGGGCGTTGAGCGAGGTGTATGGGAGCAGTGATGGGGGCGACAAGTTCGTGCGGGACTTTGTCGCAGCCTGGCAGAAGGTCATGGAGCTGGATCGTTTTGACCTGAAGTAACGGTGTTGCGGGGGGCGCGTTGCGCCCCATTCGCGGGCTTGCCCGCTCCCACAGGTACAGCGCAGCCTTTCAGGGCGGTGAAAATCCTGTGGGAGCGGGCAAGCCCGCGAATGGGCTGCAGAGCAGCCCCCTTGGCCCTGGTGATCCCGCCAATTCCAGGTCGGATAGATACAAAAGCGTCGTCGTCGGTTCTGTTGCAATGCTTCTCAGGCAGCCAGCCTGAACAGCGTGCTTACAACGACAAGGAACCCCGACCATGCAAATGCCCAAGACCCTGAAAATCCGCAATGGCGAGAAGGTGCAGCCGACCTTTTCGGCGCAGGAATATGCGGCCCGCCACGCCCGTCTGCGGGCCTACATGGCCGAGCATGACATCGAGGCGGCGATCTTCACTTCGTACCACAACGTCAATTACTACAGCGACTTCCTGTACTGCTCGTTCGGCCGCCCGTATGCGCTGGTGATCACCCAGGACAAGGTTGTCTCGATCAGCGCCAACATCGATGGCGGGCAGCCCTGGCGGCGTACGGTCGGTACTGACAACATCGTCTACACCGACTGGCAACGCGACAACTACTTCGTTGCCATTCAGCAGGCGCTGCCGCTGGCCTCGCGCATCGGCGTCGAACACGACCACCTCAACCTGCAGAACCATGCCAAGTTGGCCGCCTGCTACCCCAAAGCCGAGTTGCTGGACATTGGCGCGCCGTGCATGCGCATGCGCATGATCAAGTCGGCCGAGGAGCAGGCGCTGATCCGCCACGGTGCGCAGGTGGCCGACATCGGCGGTACGGCGGTGGTAGAGGCGCTGCGCGAACAGGTGCCTGAGTATGAGGTGGCGCTGCATGCCACCCAGGCGATGGTCCGGGAAATTGCCAGGCGCTTCCCCGATGCGGAGCTGATGGACACCTGGACCTGGTTCCAGTCCGGGCTCAACACCGATGGCGCGCATAACCCGGTAACCAGCCGCCGCGTGGGCAAGGGTGAAATCCTCAGCCTCAACTGCTTCCCGATGATCGCCGGCTACTACACCGCGCTGGAGCGCACGCTGTTCCTCGATCACTGCCCGGATGAGTACCTGCGCCTGTGGCAGGCCAACGTTGAAGTGCACGAGGCCGGGTTGAAACTGGTACGCCCGGGCATGCGCTGCAGCGACATCGCCCGTGAACTGAACGAAATTTTCCTGCGCCACGACCTGCTTCAGTACCGTACTTTCGGTTATGGGCATTCGTTCGGCACCTTGAGCCACTACTACGGCCGCGAAGCGGGGCTGGAGCTGCGCGAAGACATCGACACAGTGCTGGAGCCTGGCATGGTGGTGTCGATCGAACCGATGATCATGCTGCCCGAAGGGCGGCCGGGGGCGGGCGGGTATCGCGAGCATGACATTCTGATCGTCAACGACAACGGCGCCGAGAACATTACCAAGTTCCCGTATGGGCCGGAGCACAACATCATTCGCAAATAAAGACCGGAGCTGGCCTCATCGCCGGCAAGCCAGCTCCCACAGATTCTGCATAGCACGCAATGCCTGTGCAGTCCCTGTGGGAGCTGGCTTGCCGGCGATGAGGCCAGCCCGGACAACAAAAATATCACTGTATGACCACCAGACCCTGCCTCCAATTAAAAGAATCAGAGGGTACCCGTCATGTCCAGCACCACACTTGACCCATCCGCCGTCGCCGGGCCCACACACAATGCCGAACGGCAGGCCCTGCGCAAGGCCGCCCGGGCCAGTTTCATGGGCAACTTTGTCGAGTGGTTCGACTATGCCGCCTACGGCTACCTGGCCACCATCATCGCCGCCACCTTCTTCCCGCAAACCGACAAGACCACCGGCTTGCTGGCAACCTTCGCGGTGTTTGCCCTGTCGTTCCTGGTACGCCCGCTAGGCGGCATCGTCTGGGGGCACTTTGGCGACCGCCATGGCCGGCGCAACGCACTGTCGTGGTCGATCCTGATCATGTCGGTATCGACCTTCTGCATCGGCCTGCTGCCTGGGTATGCGCAAATCGGTTTGTGGGCGCCAGCGCTGCTGTTGCTGATCCGCCTGGTGCAGGGTTTTTCTGCCTCGGGCGAGTACGCCGGTGCTGCGGCGTTCCTGGCCGAATATGCGCCGCCCGGCCGTCGTGGCCTGTACACCAGCATCGTGCCGGCCAGCACGGCAGCGGGGTTGCTGTTTGGTGCGGCGTTTGTGGCGGTGCTGCACGAACTGCTCAGCAGCGAAGCCCTGCATGAATGGGGCTGGCGCCTGCCGTTCCTGCTGGCGGCGCCGTTCGGCCTGGTGGGGCGCTATATCCGCATGAGCCTGCAGGACACGCCCAAGTTTCTGGAAATGGAGCAGCGCCTGGAACACAAGGCCGGGATGGCCCCGACGCCCCTGCGTGAGCTACTGGGCCAGCACCGGCGCAGCCTGGCCATCGGCATTGGCGTTACCTGCCTGAACGCGGTGGCGTTCTACCTGCTGCTCAGCTATATGCCGACCTACTTGTCCAGTGAGATGGGCCTGAGCGAGCGGGATTCATTCATTGCCTCGACAGTATCGCTGGCCACCTACATCGGCTTGATCTTCCTGATGGGGCGGCTGTCCGACCGGTTTGGCCGCAAGACCATGCTGGTGGTGGCTTCGCTGTTGTTCCTGGGGCTGACTGTGCCGTTGTTCCGCCTGCTTGACGGGCAACCGCTGCTGGTCATCCTGGCGATCCAGATTTGCTTCGGGGCGATACTGGCGATGAACGACGGGACCTTGCCGTGCCTGCTGGCCGAGATTTTCCCGACCCGGGTGCGCTTCAGTGGGTTTGCCCTGAGCTTCAATGTGGCCAACGCGCTGTTTGGCGGGACTGCACCGTTCATTGCCACCTGGCTGATCCAGGTGACTGGCAGCAAGCTGGCGCCGGCGGGGTATTTGCTGGCGGCAGCACTGGTGGCACTGGTGGCCATGCTGATGTGCCGAGAAACGGCGCACTCGGCCCTGGAAGATTGAAAAGCCTGCACTGGCCCCTTCGCGGGTGAACCCGCTCCCACAGGGGCCTCAAAGGCCTGAGCATTGTGCAATCCCTGTGGGAGCGGGTTTACCCGCGAAGAGGCCGGCAAAACTATTGCAATATCTGGATCAGTGCAAAGAGGCTTGCCGCCGCTCCCCCAGCGGCGACAAGCCAAAGAACCGGCTGTAACTCTTGGAAAAATGCGCCGGCGAACTGAACCCGCAGGCCAGCGCCACCTCGCGCACCTGCACATCACTGCGCAGCAGCAACTCCCGGGCCCGCGACAGCCGCAGCTCCAGGTAATACTGGCTGGGCGTGCGCTGCAGGTACTTGTGGAACAGCCTCTCCAGCTGGCGCACGGTCACCTCGTTGAGGCTGGCAAGCTCCTCCAGCCCCAGTGGTTCTTCCAGGTTGGCCTCCATGATCGCCACCACTTGGCTCAGCTTGGGCTGGGCGCTGCCAAGCAGGGTGCGCAGCGGTACCCGTTGGCGCTCGCGCTCGCCCCGCACCCGGTCGCACAGCAACAGCTCCGCCGCCTTGGCCGCAATGTCCTGGCCCCCAGGTTCGCGTGCCACCAGTTGCAGCATCATGTCCATGGCTGCCACACCGCCCGAGCAGGTATAACGGTCGCGGTCCAGTTCGAACAGCTGGCTGGAAATGACAATGCCAGGGAAGTGCGCCTGCAATGTCGGCAGGTCTTCCCAATGGATGGTGCAGCGGTAGCCTTTGAGCAGCTCGGCCTTGGCCAGCAGGTAGCTACCGGTGCAGATACCGCCCAATGGCAGGTGCTGGCGGGCCAGCTTGCGCAACCAGTCGATCAGCGGGCGGCTGCTACGGCCACGGTCGATCGGGTTGGCGCCGACCACCAGCAGCGCATCCAGCTCGGGCGCGTTGGCGATGCTGTAGTCGGGCAGTACCCGCATGCTGTTGCTGGCGACCACGGGCGCCTCGTCCGCGGCAATCAGCACGCTGCGAAACAGTGGCTTGCGCGCGGCCAGGTTGGCCATGCGCAGTGTTTCCACCGCCGAGGCCAGGCCGATGGTGGTGAAGTTGGGCAAAATCAGAAAGCCGAAGGTCTTTACGGAACAACTCTTTACAATAGACGGCGACAGGTTTGTAGAAGCGGGGTGGACCATTGCGCTGTTCCTGTGCAAGCTGAGGCAGAGTTCGTCAGGGGCAGAGAGAAATACAGCCTCGCGTGGTTCTTGTTGTTATAGGTCGTTGCCGGGTCGATCTTACACCCCCGCCGCAGCGGCCAGGAATGGCCCCGCCGGCTGGCAGGGCCGACAGTGATTGCACAGAGAAGGTGATCGTTCGTGAACCCCGAATCCATGCTGGCGGCATTGCCAGGCTACGCCATATCGCCCGAGTCGATCCAGGTGCTGCCCGATGCCAAGGCATACCGCGCCTGCCTGCTCGAGCGCATCCGCACCGCGACCCGGCGCATCGTCATCGTCGCACTGTACCTGCAGGAAGACGAGGCCGGCCAGGAAGTGCTGGATGCCTTGTACCAGGTCAAGGCCGAGCGGCCAGGCCTGGAAATCACCATCGTGGTCGACTGGTTTCGTGCTCGCCGTGGTCTGCTGGGGGGCGGGCGCCAGCCGGGCAACGCCGCCTGGTATCAGGCCCAACGCCAGTTGCGCGGGCTGGATATCGTCATTCACGGGGTGCCAGTGCAGACCCGCGAGCTGTTCGGCGTGTTGCACCTCAAGGGCAGCATCATCGACGACTGCGTGATCTACACCGGCGCCAGCCTGAACAACGTCTACCTGCACCGCTTCGACCGCTATCGCCTGGACCGCTACCACCTGTTCCAGTCGCCGGGGCTTGCCGACGCCATGGTCGACCTGGTACAGCGCCTGTTGCACCACACCGCCACACCACGCCTCGACTTGCCTGCACAACCTGCCACCCGCAGCCTGCGCGGCGATATCCGGCGCTTGCGAGCGCGGTTGCGGCGCATGGCCTACGAGGCACCAGCCAGCGTGGCAGGGCAGGGGTTGCGGGTGATTCCGCTGCTGGGCGTGGGCCGTGGCAACCCGTTGAACCGGGCAATGTGCGCCCTGTTGGCGACGGCGCGCACGCAACTCATCATCAGTACGCCGTATTTCAACCCACCGCGGGTGGTGATGCGCGAGCTTGACCATGCGCTGGAGCGTGGTGTGCACGTTGAGCTGATCGTCGGTGACCGCACGGCTAACGACTTCTATATCGCCCCCGGTGAGCCGTTCAGTGCCAGTGGCGCCTTGCCTTATCTGTACGAAGACAATCTGCGTGCCTTCGCCCGGCGCCGCCATGCCGCGATTGCCAGCGGCCAGTTGCAGGTGCGGATATGGAACGATCCCGGGCATACCTTCCATGCCAAGGGTGTGTGGGTCGACCAGCGCTATTCGTTGCTGACCGGCAACAACCTGAACCCGCGCGGGTTCAACCTGGACCTGGAGAACGGCCTGCTTATCGATGACCCGCAAGGGCAATGGCTGGGGCCACGGGAAGCGGAATTGAACGAGCTACGCCGGCATGCGCCGAAGATTGGCTCGGCAGAGGCGCTGGGGGTGAAGGCAGAACATCCCAAGGAAGTCCGCAAGTTGCTGCGGCGCTTGCGTTTCAGCCGGTTGGAGCCGTTGATCAAGCGCGTGCTCTGAGGCATTGCACCAGGCGATGCTGTGCGTTTTTTGGGGGGAGCGGCGTCGTGTCGCGAACGGCCGCTCCCACAGAGGCCGCGTCAGGCCGTGGCGCCTTTACCTGGCGCCGCTCCGATGTCCTTCTTGCCACGCGGCTTGAGCCGCGACACGGCAAACAGCACCACCGCCAGCCCGACGACCTGGTACAGCGAAATCTCTTCACTCAAGAGTGCCCATGACGCCAACACCGTCAGCACCGGCCCCAGGTTGCCCACCGCCGCCGTATGGGTAGGGCCCAGCCGCTGGATTGCCAGCGCCACCCAGTAGATCGGCAATACCGTGGAAAACACCGCCATCAACCCGGCATTGGCCCATACCGCGCCCGGTAATTGCCACAACTGCCCGACCGGTGCCACCAGCAGGTAATGCGCCAGCACCATCAGCGAGGACGCCGTGCCGCACAGCCCGGCCAGGCGCATCGAGCCCATCCGCTTGAGCATCATCCCGGTGCCGGAGTAATACAGCGCGTAGGTCACCGCACTGGCGAACACCCAAAGCGAGCCCAGCACCACCCGTTGGCCAACCCCGGCGACACTGACGTCGTGGACAAAGGCGATGCCCAGCCCCAGGTAGCACAGGCCCATGGCCGACAAGGTGCGCAGGCTTGGCCGTTCACGCAGGGCGATGGCCTGGAACACCAGCACCAGCGTCGGGTAGGTAAACAGGATCAGCCGCTCGAGCCCGGCGCTGATGTACTGCAAACCATAGAAGTCGAACAGGCTGGCCAGGTAATAACCCAGCAGCCCGAGCAAGGCCACACGCAAACCGTCGCCCAGTTTGAAAGGGGCGCTGGCTTGGCTACGGCTGGCCCATACCAGCCAGGCGAACAACGGCAGCGCCAGCCCCATGCGCATCGCCAGCAGGCTGATGGCGTCCACAGGCCCGGCAGCGTACGCGAGCTTGACGAAAATCGCCTTGAAGCTGAAGCCCAGGGCGGCCAGCACGGCGTACAAGGCGCCGCTCTGCATCTGGCGTTGGATCAGGCTGCGTAATGCGTTCATGGAGTACCCGAGGCAGAAGAATGACGGGGCTTATTCTGAACAGAAGGAGGCTAAGCTAGAATCGCTTTTAATCGAACAGGGTGTTCGCTTTTGGAGAAGCCATGCCTTTCGACCTGACAGACCTGCGCCTGCTGCTGGCCATCGCCGCCACAGGCAGCCTGAGCAAGGCGGCTGCCACTTTTCCGGTGGCCGTATCGGCCGCCAGTAATCGCCTGCGCCTGCTGGAAGAGCGCTGCGGGCTGGCGCTGTTCATCCGCAATGCCGGTGGCATGCAGCTAACGCCATCCGGGCGGTTGGTGCTCGAGGGCGCGCGAACCGTTCTCGCTGAGGCGCAAAAGCTGCAGGGCACCTTGAAAGAGCTGTCTGGTGAGCATCGCATCACCTTGCGCCTGGCGGCATCCACCGTGACCAACAGCACATTGCTGCCCGCCGTGCTGGGGCCGTTCCTGGCGGACTACCCGGAAGTCGACCTGCAACTGGTCGAGCACAAGAGCGTGGATGTGCTGCGGGTAGTGGTGGCCAACGAGTGCGAGATCGGTGTGTATGACGGCATCCTGAACAGTGAGGGCGTGGTATCGCTGCCGTTTCGCACCGAGCGCCTGGTGATGCTGGTGCCTGCCGGTCATCCGCTGGCCGGGCGCGAGCAGCTACGCCTGGTCGACGCGTTGGGTTTTGCGTTCATCTGCCTCCCGGGTGAGCGGCCGATGCAGCGCTTTGTCGAGGAAATGGCGATGAAGCTGGCCATGCCCCTTAAGGTACGGGTGCGTGCACCGAGTTTCGAGGCGATTGCCCAGTTGGTCGCACAGCGTGCAGGGGTGGCAATGCTGCCCGAAACAGCGGCCCTACGCGCCGAACAGGAGCTTCCGGTGCGCAGGGTGGCCCTGGCCGAAAGCTGGGCCACCCTGGAGCTTCGCCTGTGCTTCCGTGACTGGGAGCAACTGAGCTCGCATGGGCGGCAACTGGTGAGTTTTCTTTCCGGGCTTGAGGCGGGCGAGACCACCGCGATTTCGGTAGTGAATACGGCGCCTTGATGGCAAAATGATATTGCCAAGGCGCCCATCGACAGGGGCTGGGCTATCATTTGCAGTCAACCGTGCAAGGCCCCTCTGAAAAGTCATCACGAGCGCATACAATCGGGCCTTTTCCTCGTTAACCAGATAGGCCAATGCGTATATGGCGCTAGATCCACCCACGATGCTGACCATCTCGGTCGCCCTGGCAGCGGCGGCTGCCCTGTACCTGGCGATTGAGTGGCGCAGTGTCCGCGAAACCTCACTGCTGTTCTGGAGTGCCGGTTTTGCCACTATTACCGTCGGTTGTGTCCTGGCCTTGTTGCGCGGGGTCGGGTTGTTGTTCATCGGCATCTGGTTTGCCAACGGTTTGCTGGTGGTGGCGCACTGGTTTTTCCTGATAGGCGTACTGCGTTTTACCCAGGACCGCTTGTCGCGGGCCTGGCTGATCATTGTGGTGGTCTGGTTCGCCTTGCTGCTGCTGCCCGTAGGGCCGCAGTGGTCGAAGGTGATGCTGATGGTGAACTCGTTGCTGGTGGCCTCGCTGACGCTCAAGGCCAGCTTCCTGCTGCGGCCGCATGGCAAGTCGCTAAGTGTCGGCGCGGTACAGCTGCGCTATGTATTGCTGATACACGGGTTGTTCTATGTGGCCAAGGCGGTCATTGCGATCACGCCGGGTACGTTGATTGACCTGACCACCTTTGGCGGGCTGATCATTCAGGTTTCCCTGGTCGAGGGGGCGATGGCGATCATGCTGATTGCCTTGTCGATGACTGGCACTGTGCGCTATCGGCGCGAGGAACGGATTGCCCGGCTGGCAGCCCGCGACCCGTTGACCGCGCTGTACAACCGGCGCGCGCTGGAGGTGCGGGCGGGGCATTTCTTCAAGGATGTCAGCACGGCCCAGCCCGGGGCGTTGTTGCTGATCGACATCGACAACTTCAAGCTGGTGAACGACCTGCACGGGCACATTGCCGGGGACCGGTTGCTGATTGCCTTGAGCGAGATGATTCGCACGGTGCTGCCCGAGCGCGCGCTGGCCGCACGTTTGGGCGGCGATGAGTTCGTGATCTTGTTGAGCGGGGCGAGTAGCGAGCGGGTCATGGAGCTGGGTGGGTTGTTGCGTGAGCAATTTCAGCAGTATGCCAGCAAGACCGTGCCTACGCCGCACGCGGTTACCTTGAGTATCGGCGTGAACCTGTTCGAGCAGCCGCCGGCGAGCCTGGCGGCGTTGATCGAGCAGGGGGATGTGGCTTTGTACCAGTCCAAGCGCAGTGGGCGCGATAGCATTCGGTTTGTTGAGCGGCCAATGGCTGACCTCAACCAATAGACTAATGGGGCTGCTGCGCAGCCCATCGCCGGCAAGCCAGCTCCCACAATTACTGCGCAGACCTTCAGGATTGCGCGGGCCCTGTGGGAGCTGGCTTGCCGGCGATGGGCCGCGAAGCGGCCCTAATAGCCTGAGGTTACTGTTTGGACAGCCGGTGTCAGGTCGCCACCTGGTAGCACGGCACATACGCTGCGCCGCCCGGCAGCTTCATGCGGTGCTGGTCGACGAAGGCCTGCAGCAGCCGGCCCAGTGGGTCCAGTACAGCGCTGTCGCCGTGGATCTGATACGGGCCGTGTTCCTCGATCAGGCGGATACCTTTGTCCTTGACGTTACCGGCAACGATGCCGGAAAACGCCCGGCGCAGGTTGGCAGCCAGTTCATGGGGTGGTAGCTCGCGGCGCAGGTCCAGGTCGGCCATGGCCTGGTGGGTCGGGTCGAACGGGCGCTGGAAGCTCTCTTCGATCTTCAGCAGCCAGTTGAAGTGGAAGGCGTCGTTGCGCTCGCGGCGGAACTGCTTGACCTCCTTGAGCCCTTCGACCATGTGCCGGGCAACTTCGGCCGGGTCATCAATGATGATTTCGTACAAGCGGTGCGCCGCCTCGCCCAGGGTGGCGCCGACGAAGGCATGCAATTGTTGCAGGTATGGCTCGGCGCTGCGCGGGCCGGTGAGCACCACCGGGAACGGCACGTCGTGGTTGTCCGGGTGCATGAGGATGCCCAGCAGGTAGAGGAACTCCTCGGCCGTGCCGGCACCGCCCGGGAAGATGATGATGCCGTGACCGACACGCACGAAGGCTTCCAGGCGCTTTTCGATGTCCGGCAGGATCACCAGCTCGTTGACGATCGGGTTGGGCGCCTCGGCGGCGATGATGCCCGGCTCGGTCAGGCCCAGGTAGCGGCTGCCATGCATGCGCTGCTTGGCGTGGGCGATGGTGGCGCCTTTCATCGGCCCCTTCATCACGCCAGGGCCGCAGCCAGTGCACACGTCCAGCTTGCGCAGGCCCAGTTCGTGGCCGACCTTCTTGGTGTACTGGTATTCCTCGGTGCTGATCGAGTGGCCGCCCCAGCACACCACCATCTTCGGCTCCACGCCCGGGCGCAGGGTGCGCGCATTGCGCAGCAGGTGGAATACGTAATCGGTGATGCCCTGGGAGCTTTCCAGGTCGATACGCTGGCTGGCCAGCTCGCTCTCGGTGTAGACGATGTCGCGCAGGGCGCTGAACAGCATTTCACGGGTGCTGGCGATCATTTCGCCATCGACGAAGGCGTCGGCCGGGGCATTCTGCAGCTCCAGGCGCACGCCGCGGTCCTGTTGGTGGATTTTAACCTCGAAGTCCTTATAGGCCTCGAGGATAGTCTTGGCATTGTCGACATGGGCGCCGGTGTTGAGGATGGCCAGGGCGCACTGGCGGAACAGGGTGTAGAGGCTACCGGTACCGACTTCACTCAGTTGCTGCACTTCACGTTGTGACAGCGTTTCCAGGCTGCCTTTGGGGCTGACGGATGCATTGATGACATTGCGTTGAGGCATCTAAGTCTTTCCTGTGCGGGTAAAACATCCTTCTTTGACAACACCATACCGAGAAATGTGGACGGCAACGAGGGGGCTGGTGAAAAACCTTGAGACCGGGTTGGCGTCTGCGCGGGCTTGCCCGCTCTCACAGGTACAGTGCAGATCCCTGTGGGAGCGGGCAAGCCCGCGAAGAAGCCAACCCGGTCCCGATTTATCCCAACAGCTTCTGCACGCCAAGGGTAATCGCCAATCCACCACCTACCAGCCACAGATTCAGAATCGCACCGGTAGCCAGCGCCTTTGGCCCGGCCTGGCGGATCTGGCTGAGGCGCGTCTCCATCCCCAACGCAGTCATGGCCATGGTCAAGGCAAAAGTGTCGAGGCTGTTGACCGCTTGCGTCACGCTACCTGGCAATACCTGCAGGGAATTCACCAGGACCAGCGCGAGGAAGCCGAAGGCAAACCACGGCATCGCAATGCGCCCATTGCCCTGCGCCTGGCCGGCCTTGCGCGAGCGGCTGATCCACAGGCCTACCACCAGCAGTACCGGCACCAGCAGCATCACCCGGGTCATCTTGACGATGGTGGCGATATGAGTGGCTTCAGGGCTGACGTTACTGGCTGCGCCCACCACCTGGGCGACTTCGTGGATGGTGCCACCCAGGAAAAGCCCGGCGCCCAGGGTGTCCAGGTGCAGCCAGCCGGCATTGATGGCCAGCGGGTAGAGGAACATCGACAAGGTGCCGAACAGCACCACGCTGCCGACGGCCATGGCGCTCTTGTGCGGGGCACTGCGCAGTGCCGATTCGAAGGCCAGCACGGCGGCGGCGCCACAGATGGCGCTGCCAGCGGCGGTCAGCAGAGCGGTATCGCGGTCCAGCTTGAACAGCTTCATGCCACACCACAGGCCGATCAGCAGGGTGCTGGACACCACCAGCAACGACACGAGCAGCCCCGACCAGCCGACTTCGGCGATCTCCTGCAGGCTGACCCGCAGGCCAAAGAAGGCCACGGCAATGCGCAGCAGGCCGCGGGCCGAAAAGTTGATGCCGGCAGCCCAGCTGGCCGGTACACCATCGCGCAAGGCATTGCCGTACAGCGCGCCGGCGACGATGCCGACAATCAACGGGCTGATGCCCAGGTTGGCGATGGCAGGCAAGGCCGCCAGCTGAGTGACCGCAAGCGCAAAAAGCGCGACGAACAGGATGCCGTTGAGCCGCCCTCGGGTAGAGAGGGTAGGCGAATAAGCGGGGTGGGACGGAACCGTGGCCATGTGAGTCCTCCGGAAAGGTGTTTCGACAAGGCCTACGTTAATCTGGTTATAAGCTTATAAAAAATCGTAATTTGGAATGGCAAATATCCGTTTAGCTGATATTTTTAAAACATGACCCCAGAACAACTGATAACGTTTGCCACTGTCGCCGAGTACGGCAACATCAGCCATGCGGCGCAGGCGCTGCACCTGTCGCAGCCGGCGGTGTCGGGCCAGCTCAAGCTGCTGCAGGAGGCTTTTGGCGAGCCGCTGTATCAGCGCGCCGGCCGGGGTGTGCGGTTGACGGCAGCCGGCGAGCAATTGCTGGCCCATGCCGAGCGCCTGCGCGAAACCTTCCGCCAGGCCCAGGCACTGCGCGAGGCCATGCGTGGCCTGGAGCGCGGTACCTTGCGGATCGGTGCCAGTACCACACCTGCCAGCTACCTGCTGCCTTACCTGATTGCTGACTTCCATGCCCGCCACCCGGACGTGCTGGTGACTACATCGCACGGCAACACGGCAGAGATCGTCGCTGCGCTGGGCACTGTCGACATCGCCCTGATCGAGGGGCCGCCTGGGCAGGAGCTGCCCTTGGGCACGCAAGTGACGGCCTGGCGTGAGGACGAAATCGTTGCCATCGTGCCCAGTGGTCATCCGCTGGCGGGGAGTGACCAGCAGGCCTTGGCGTCGCTGGGTGCTTACCCGTTGGTGCTGCGCGAGAGCGGCTCGGGGGTGCGGCAGATTGTCGAACGGGCGTTTGCCCGTGATGGTGTGGCGATGCGCGTAGCGCTGGAAATTGCCGGGGTGGAAGGGGTGAAGGAGGCGGTGCGTGCGGGGATGGGTGTTGGCTTTGTGTCGGCGATGTCCATCCGCCATGAGGATGGGGCGCTGCACAGGTTGCAGGTTGCGCCGCAGCCTTTGGTCAGGCGGTTTTCCATTCTGATGCCGCATGCCGCGACGCCATCGCGAGCGGCGGCGCGGTTTCTTGAGTTGTGTGTGGGTATGCAAGAGGTCGGTTGACTGTGCCGGCCTTTTCGCGGCACAAGGCCGCTCCTACAGGGAGTGCGCAGCATTCAATGGCTTTGTACATGCAGGAGCGGCTTGTGCCGCGAAGAGGCCGGTGCAGGCGCCCTCAATTCAAATGAAAGACATGCTTCAGATAAGCAACAAAATTCTCGTCCCGGCACTGCGTCTTGCCCGGGCTGTCGGAAATCTTCGCCACTGGCGCCCCGTTACAGCCGGTCATCTTGATCACCATGTTCATCGGTTCAACCCCCGGGATATCACACGTGAGCTTGGTACCAATGCCAAAGCTCACATTGATCCGTTCATGCAACGCCCGGTACAGCCCCAGCGCCTTGGCAAAATCCAGCCCGTCGGAAAAGATCAGGGTCTTGCTCCTCGGGTCGATCCCTAGCCGCTCATAGTGGGCAATGGCTTTTTCTGCCCACGCTAGTGGATCGCCCGAGTCGTGCCGCAAGCCATCGAATAGCTTGGCGAAGTACAGATCGAAATCGCCAATGAAGGCATCCATGGTGATGCAGTCGGTTAACGCAATACCCAACAGCCCGCGGTACTCTCTTACCCAGCATTCCAGCGCAGCGGCCTGGCTGTCGACCAGGCGTGGGCCGAGCTGCTGGTGGGCCATGAACCATTCGTGGGCCATGGTGCCGAGTGGCTTGAGCTCGAATTCGCGGGCCAGGTGCACATTGCTGGTGCCGACGAAGCGCCCGGGAAAATCGTGCTTGAGGATGTGCACCACCTCTTCCTGCACGCGGTAGGAGAAGCGCCGCCGGGTTCCGAAGTCCGCCAGCTGGAAGCCGGCCAGCTCATCGGCGCTGGCCTCGGCTTTGAGCCAGTCCAGCTTCTGGTACAGGCGTTCGCCCACTTGCTCGATCACCACTTCGCGATAGCGGTAGCGGTTGCGTACTTCGCTGATGATCGCCAGCAGTGGGATCTCATAGAGGATCACGTGCAACCACGGCCCACGCACGCGGATTGCCAGTTGCCCGGCGCCATCCAGGCCAACCTGGACATAGCGCAGGTTGAAGCGAAACAGGCTGAGGAAGCGAATGAAGTCCGGCTTGAGGAAGGGGACTTTTTCCAGATAGGCCAGTTGGTCGTGGGTGACGGTAACCTCGGCCAGTTGCTCTATCTGATAGCGGATCTCGGCCAGGTAGGGGGAAAGGTCTTCGCCATTGCGACAGCGAAACTCCCATTCCACCTCGGCGTTGGGGTAGTTGTGCAGCACCGCCTGCATCATGGTGATCTTGTAGAAGTCGGTGTCCAGCAGGTTCTGGATGATGCGTGGGCCAAAAACACTGTCGCTCATGGGCGGTCTTCCTTGATCAGGGCAAGCTGGTGGTCAAGCGCGTCCTCGTCACCGCAGAGGATCACGCCCTCGGCGGCCAACGCACCACACGCCTCGATGGCGCCGGCCTGGGTAAGCGCGCGGCAGGCCGGCAGGTACAGCAGCACCTGGAAGCCGGCCTGGCGCAATTGGCGGGCGGTGGTCTTGACGCAATAGTCCAGGGCCAGGCCGCCGACGATCACCGCGCCCACCTGCTGCACCTTGAGGTATTCGATCACCCCGGTAGAGCGGCGCTCGGCAAGGTCGTGGTAGCAGGCGCCGTAGGGGTGCAGGTCAGGTTCGACGCCTTTCCACACGAAGTAGTCGTAGTCGATGGGGGCGGGCAGGCCGGGCAGCAGCGCGAAGCCCGGTGTACCGGGGACGCAGTGGCTGACCCAGGTCAGGTCGGCGTTGGCCAGTTGCAGGGGTTGCAGCATGTGCGCAGGGTCGGCGACCACCCAGGCGGCGTTGGCCGGGTGCGCGTCCTTGCTGCCCAGACGCAGGTCGGCGCGCAAGGCCATGGCGTTCAGGTCAGCCGCAATTTCGTCGCCTTCGGGCACGGGCAGCTCCAGCGGAGCGTTGGCAGTGAAGCCGTTTTGCGCGTCGACATCGAAACTGGCGATCTTCATGGCGATTCTCCTTGCTGGAATGGTTATATAATTCACCTGGTGTATTAAATATGTCAAGTGGCAAACGATATCGGGTTGGCGGTTGCCTTACTTAGATGCTCTGGTGGATTATTGTGCTACTGAAGAAGGAGCTGCACGGTGAGTACAGTCGAAGTCCTGGCCAGTGTCGACATTGTCGCCCTGCGCCTGGCCCCTGATGCCCAGCATCTGCAAGTGTTGTTGCACCGTCGTGAGCGCGAGCCCCATGCCGGGCAATGGGCCTTGCCCGGGGTCATCGTAAATGGGCGTACCCCCGACACCAGTCTGGAAGATGCCGCCAGCCGGGCCCTGCACGAGAAGGCCCGGGTGCAACCGTGTTACATGGAGCAGGTGGGTACCGAGGGCAATGCATTCCGCGATCCACGAGGGTGGTCGTTGAGCACCTATTACCTGGCGTTGCTCGACCCCGCGCAGGCCGTCGAAGGCGAGCAACTGGCGTTTTTCGATCTGGACAGTGTGCTGGGGCGCAAGGTGCTGTTGCCCTTTGACCACAACTTGCTGGTGGAGCGGGCCCGAGAACGGCTGGCGGCAAAGACGGTGTACAGCAGCCTGCCGCTTTACCTATTGGCGCAGAAGTTTACTGTGCAGGATGCGCTCGGGGCGGTGCAGGTATGCCTGGGGCAGGCGGTGAACGGTACCTCTGTGCGCAAACGCCTGGAGCGTTTACGCGAGCTGGGTTGGGTAAGGGATACCGGCGAGAAGCACCAGCCAAAACTGGGCCGGCCGCAGCAGTTGTACCAGTACACGCCGCACGGGGAGCGGGCATTCATGTTTGACCGCAGTTTGTTACCTGAAGGCGGATAACTGAAGGCCAGGCTGACCTGGCAGATCTACCAGTATCGACCCTGTCATCTACCGTGTACTGTCAAACACCTCTGCCAAAGGTGACGATGGAATGAGCACGATAGCTAACAAGGTCCCCAGTGTGCGCCTGTTCTACGCCAACACCAGGCTGGTTTGTTTGCTCGGTTTGGAAAACACGCGGTTAATGCGTGCTGATGGCAGGGCGCTAGCCCAGTTACAAACATCGGCCAGGCTGTTGCAAAGCGACGCAGCCAATACCGTAGTGGCAGCCCACGCTATTAACCTTCACGATTGCGAGGCTTATTCACCCTATGGTTTTTCGCCTGTCCAGAAAAAACTGGCAATGGTTGGTTTCACTGGCGAATGGCGTGATACACAGACGGGGTGCTATCCGTTGGGTAACGGGCATCGACTGTTCAGCCCATCACTCAGGCGTTTGACAGGGCCTGACGTATTGAGCCCGTTTGACAGAGGAGAGCTGAATGCATACGCCTATTGCACAGGTGATCCCATCAATTACTCAGACCCTTCAGGTCAATTGAGAGTCAGCCTTTCTGGAATGGCTAAAACCTTGGGTGCAATGAAGAAGACCGGTGCTACTGCTCTGCTGCGGGAACATAATGCGCCTATGACGCTCAAGCCTTTTATCCGACATTTAGCTCAAGAACCGTCTGATGTTAACGCTTTGCTGGCCTTACCCGAAGGAAATAATCAGGTATTCACAAAACTGTCCAAGGTTGAAGGGATAATTCGCCTCCAACGGCCGGATGTTGATTTTGTTGCAAACTTTGTTCCGACCGTATCTGTGCACAAAGAAGGGCATGTCTTCGCAGTGAACAGAGGGCAGCTTCCCAGAGGGGTCAAGGGATACGAATACACATGGCATGGTAGATATAACAATACCCCTCTCTTTGCTATAAGGCGCCCTAGCTCCTCTAGCACTGATCCTTCGTTCAATGGCCCACCGCCTGAATACGTTCCACCGCCCTCTTATGAAGATGCGACAGCACACGGGTTTGGCATCAGGACAGCAAGTTGATCATCCCCGCCGCCAGAATGGTCGCCAGCACGATCAACGCAGCCCCCGCCGCCATGCGCAAGCTCGGCTGGTCACCAAACAACCACCACGCGCCGATGATTGCGTACACCGGCTCCAGCGCGATATACACTGCGCTCGATCATGGCAATGAACGCCGGGAAGTCATTCCAGCGCCTTTTCCGCTGTGTGGGATGCCGAGCGTGTTCGAACAAGGCCCCGTCCTCAAACACTTGCCCTAGGCGATAGCTGTCGCTCAACAGCGTTCAGTAACTGGTCAACCGTCCAGGGTTTGGACAGGAACGTTGAACACGCAGGCAGGCGAACGCCGGGATCAAGTTGGCCGGCCGACATCACGATCACGGCGGTGGCAGGCCAACGATCAATGATCACGTGCGCAAGATCCACGCCATTGAGTTGGCCAGGCATCTGGATATCGGTCAAGACGAGGTCCAGGTGGGCCATGGTTGCCAGCACCGTTATCGCCTCATCGACACAACTACAGCTGTGCACGTCGAGGTCGAGCGATTCCAGCGCCTCGCAGGCGAGCATTCGGATCAACTCGTCATCCTCTACTACCAATACACTGCGAGCCATAATAAAAACCCCGATCATGTAGCCATACGGCCAGCGGCCATGACCAGTGGTTTCACGCGGCTGACGGGTGGCGCTTGGGGTGTTGGCAAGTGCAGCGATCTATACTTGCCCATTAGCGTCGGGCTTAGATGGTTTTTGTCATTGCCATCGATCCAGGATCGTTGGTAAATGAAGCCACGAATCTTTTTCGATCCCGATCCGGCACGTGCGCAGGGTCCACGGTGTCAAAGGGCACGCTCGAAAATAATCTTCCATATTGGCCAGCTGTGGATGAGAACCCATGCATCAACTGCCTCCCGATGAAATGATCAGGCTTGCACTACAGAAGTCACAGGCCCGTTTACACAAGCAGCATCAGTTGGTGGTGGAGTATGGCGTGTCGTCGCTCAGGTCGACGAACCTCGATACTTTGCTCACGCAGGCTTGTAGCGTGGTGGCCAACGGCATGAACACGCGTTTTGCCAAGGTGTTGATGCCCTTGCCGGGGAGCGATGATTTTTTGCTGACCCACGGCGTCGGTTGGGATCCCTCGGATATTGGCCACGCCAAGGTCGGTGGGGATGTGGCCAGTCCGGCGGGTTATGCCATCTCCACCTACCGCCCGGTGCTCTCCAACCATCTGGGCCAGGAGCAACGCTTCCGCACGCCGGACCTGTTGAAAAAATACGGAATCGAACGCGCCATCAACGTGCCTATCCGGGGTGCGCTCAGGCCCTTTGGTGTGCTGGAGGCGGATAGCACCGACGGTGACGACTTCATCGAAAGCGACCTGGTCTTCCTTGAGGGTATCTCCAACGTCATCTCCATGGCCGTGGAGCGCCTGGCAAATGGGGCGGATGACCAGTTACCGGATCGCTATTCCGAGAGCATGCTCAATGCCAGCCCGGACTGCGTAAAGATCCTCACCACCCACGGCGACATCGAATTCATGAATGAGGCCGGCATGTGCCTCATGCACATCGGCGAGCTGGCAGAGGTGCGGGGCAAACCTTGGACCCAGCTGTGGCCTGATGACTCCAAGGCGGTAGTGCGTGATGCCATGGCGCGTTCCGTGGCCGGCGAGTCGGCAAGGTTTGAGGCCTACTGCCCTACGGCCACCGATGAGCCGAGATGGTGGGACGTCACCATTGCGCCCATTCTGAGCACCGAGGGCAAGGTCGACAGGCTGATCGCGGTGTCGCGTGACATCACAGAGCGGCACCAGCATGAGGCTCAGTTGCTGTCGCTGATTGCCGTGCAGAACACCAAGCTGAGCGACAGCGATCTCTATCTCGAAGAGATTCACCATCGGGTGAAGAACAGCCTGCATCTGGTGAACACCCTGCTGCAGCTTCAAGCCAATCTGTCGGCGGATGAGGCGGTCAAGATCCAGCTGCAGACGGCAGCCAGCCGTGTGCTGACGATAGCCAGTGTGCATGAACGCCTCTATCAGACCGCAGAAACCCAGGGTGTCCTGGCATCAGAGTATCTTGGCGCCTTGTTGAGTGACCTGGGGTCGGCGCTGGCTGAACGAAAGATCGTTCTGGACGCCGATGCTTTCATTCTCCCTCCACAGCGGATGGCACCGTTGGGCCTGGTCATTTCCGAGCTGATCACCAACGCCCTCAAGTACGGCAAGGGCACCATTGGCGTGAGCGTCCAGGATGCAGGCGACCATGCTTTGATTACGGTAAGGGACGAGGGGGAGGGCTTTCCTGAGTCTTATCCCGAACCAAGCGGAACAGGCCTGGGCATGCGGCTGGTGAAAAGCTATTCAGGGTATGGGGCCAATGCAATTACGCTGGATCGGCTCGCCCGAAACAGTACGATTTGTGTGAAGTTCAAGCTGTAGGTTCGCTTGAATCCGCCCTGGCCCGCACCGCGCTCCGTATCGGCACTAACGGTCAAAGGTACGAGCACCTGGACTTGGCGGTGACTAGCCATGTTTGCGACGCCTGCTACCGCTTCGAAGCCAGCTCCTCATTGCGTCTGCGTTGTTAACGAAACAATGCGGGCGCTTTAGGTGAACAGAATTTCACTACTGAAAAACACATTTCCCTCTGAGTCAGTTTTTTTTTGGCTATAGGGGGGATAGCCTCCCACTACCAAATACATTAATAACTCTAAGAAAGGTAGATGATCATGCATCGTGGCGACCATGCCTTGCCTAGCCAAAAATCCAAGATCCTCTGGCGCGTAGCGGCCATCGCAACCATGGGTTCTCTTGCCTTCGGTTACGACACCGGCGTGATCTCTGGCGCTCTTCCATTCATGACACTCGACCCTGGTCAGGGGGGGCTCGGCTTGACCCCTTTGACTGAGGGTGCGGTTGCATCCTCTCTGATCTTTGGTGGTGCGATTGGGGCGTTTGCTGCCGGTCAACTGGCGGATCGCTACGGGCGCCTTCTCGTTCTAAAGCTCCTGGCTCTCCTCTTTGCCTTCGGCGCTATCGGTAGCGCGCTGGCCCCGAGTATCTGGGCCATGATCATGATTCGCTTCGCCTTGGGCATTGCTGTCGGCGGGGCTTCCTCCATCGTTCCTGTGTTCATCGCCGAGCTCGCCGGCCCTAAGCATCGGGGGAGACTGGTCTGCCAGAGCGAGTTGATGATCGTCTCTGGGCAGTGTTTGGCATACGTGTCCAGCGCACTACTGGCCCACCTGTTTGAGAACCCTGCCATCTGGCGATACATGCTGGCCATTGCCTTGATTCCCGCAGCATTGCTGTACATGGGTACAAATTTCGTTCCGACCTCGCCACGCTGGTTGGTTGCCAAAGGCCGCGTTGACGAGGCTCGCACGGTGTTGCTCGGTCTTCGGGATACGGAAAAAGAAACCGATGAAGAGGTGCGGGAAATCGTCGAGCAGTGCAGTTTCGAGCGGACTCATACCAGCCTTGTCAGCAAGCTCAGTGAGCCCTGGCTGATGAAGCTGCTGTTGGTGGGTATCGGTCTTGGCTTCGTTATCCAGGCTACTGGCGTCAACGCCTTCATGTACTACACACCGAGCATTCTAAAATCCACTGGTATGGGTACCAGTGCGGCGCTGGTCGCTACGATTGGCAATGGGGTCATTTCGGTAATAGCCTGCATGATTGGGATGTGGGCTATTAGCCGTATGGGTCGGCGTCCGATGCTGCTCTTGGGTCTTGCAGTTGTAGTCCTGACCCAAATCTTCCTTGGTATCGTCATCAATTTCATGCCGAGCTCGCTCACGCAGAGCTATCTGGCCCTGTCCGGCATTCTGGTGTTCCTCTTCTTCATGCAGATGTGCATCGGCCCCGTCTACTGGGTGCTGATGTCGGAAATCTTCCCCACCCACGCCCGTGGCGTCATGAACGGGATCGCGGTTGGCTTGTTCTGGATCTTCAACGCTATCGTGGCCTTTGCTTTCCCGATTGCTCTCAGCTATTTCGGCGGAATGACCTTCTTCCTGTTCGCAGTGGTGAATGTCTTTTCCATCATCTTCTGCCTGCGCTGCATCCCTGAAACCAAGGGGCTTTCGCTAGAAGAGATCGAGCGGCTCATGGAGCGTCGCTTTGGTGGCAAGGGCGATGCTCTTCAAGAGGCGGACGTTAAACCTAATGCGAGTATTTCCTGGTGAAACTGTGTAAGTAGTTGAAATCGCAGTGGCGCTACCGAAGCGTAGTGCCACTGGGTATTAATGCCATCCCCGTTAAATTCGTCCGCTTAATCCCTCTCGTTCATTGCTTGCTTTCACTGCTTGGCGCGTGGGGGCGAGCTCGTTTGCGTGTCGTTCAGGCATTGGGGCTTTCTGCCGATAAGCCCGCCTTAAGTAACAATAATAAAAGTACCGTAGGAGAGTATATGCCAGTCGTTTATCTTCGTCCCGTTAATCCGCGTCTTCTGCTGGGTGTTACTGTATTGGGGTTAATTGGTTTAATGTCGGATCATGTAAGGGCTGATGAAAAATTTGATGCCTCAAACTACTTGTCTGGTGACTGGGGCGGTTTGAGGTCTGAGCTGCACGACAAGGGTGCTGATATCACAGTCGAGTATGTGGGGGAGGCCGCTGCAAATTTGCACGGTGGGTACAACAAGGACAAGACCGCGCGCTATACCGACCAGCTCGCCCTGGGGACGACCCTTGACATGAACAAGCTTGCCGGATGGCACGGAGCAAAGTTCCAGCTGATGGTTACCGAGCGCAGCGGTCGCAACCTGGCGGGGGACCGGATTGGTGATCCACGCGCAGGCATGCTCAGCTCGACTCAGGAGGTGTATGGTCGTGGACAGACCTGGCGCCTGACCCAGATGTGGCTGAGCCAGGAGTTTCTGGAGGGTGATCTGGATGTGAAATTCGGGCGCTTCGGTGAAGGTGAGGACTTCAACGCCTTCCCCTGCGATTTCCAGAACAACGCCTTCTGCGGTGCCCAGGTGGCGAACTGGGCGGGCTCCGTTTGGTACAACTGGCCTGTAAGCCAATGGGCAGCGCGGGTGAAGTACAAGATCACACCAGAGGTATATGCGCAGGTGGGGGCCTTTGAGGTCAACTCCTCTTACCTTGAGACCGGCAATGGCTTCAAGCTCAGCGGCAGTGGTGCTGAGGGGGCCTTGTTCCCTGTAGAGCTGGTCTGGACACCGAAGGTAAATGGCTTGCCAGGCGAATATCGAGCTGGGTATTACTACAGCAATGCGAAGGCTGACGATGTCTTCGACGGCGCCGACGGCCAGCCACAGCCGGTCTCAGGTGGCGCATTCCAGAGTCACGGCAGCAAGCACGGCGCTTGGATAGTCATCCAGCAACAGCTGACGTCTCGCGGTGGCTCCACTGATCGAGGTCTGTCTGTCTTCTTCAATGCCACGATGCACGATAAGGAAACCAACCTGGTCGACAATTTCGTTCAGGCAGGTGTGTCGTATAAAGGCCCGTTAGACTCACGACCGAAGGATGACTTCGGCTTTGGGGTCGCACGCATCCACGTCAATCCAGCAGTCGCCAAGCAGGCGAGCCTCACCAACCAGCTCGCTGACATCAGTGACTACGACAACCCGGCGTTCATGCCTATCCGTGATACCGAATACGATGCGGAGATCTACTACGGGTTTGCAATAACGCCCTGGCTCACCCTGAGGCCGAACCTTCAGTACATTCGTCACCCGGGTGGCGTGGATGAGGTCGACAGTGCGGTGGTTGCCGGCCTGAAGATGGCTGTTAAGTTCTAAGCCGATCCTAGAGCAACAAGCCCGACATTTATGTCGGGCTTTTTGTTGGGCGCCAATCGTGGGTAGTGTCTCATGATGCTGCATGCAGAGAATCAACAGGCGATAAAAAGCCCGTTCAGTGAACGGGCTCCTTTGTCGTGGGTTTAGCCTACGTAATCAACCTGGTAGCGATGTGTACGCAGGTTCCCCAGTGCTTCTTTCACGCGAATGTGCGCGGGGTGGGTCGCGTAGTCCTGGAGCGCCTGAGCCGACACAAATTCTGAGTACAGGACGACATGGCATGCGTAGTCGATCTTGCTGAAGTCGACACCGATTTCGAGAAGCTTGAGGCCAGGAATCTCGTGCCGGATTGCTTCAAACTCTTGCTTCACTTTATGAATGTTTTCGGTGCGTTCTTGTTCGCTGTCACCGCGTAAATTCCACATGACAATGTGTTTGACAGGTTGCATGTTGGTGCTCCAGGGAAGGGCAAAGCCCAAGCAATTTTGCTCGGGCTGTAGTGGAATTTTGTTATCGGGTGACAGGATTCAGAACAAAGTCAAAGTCGAGCGTGAAGTACGGGGTGTCGACTTTCTCACCGTATGGATCAACCCCTGGCTGATGCTCTACCCAGTCGGCGATGAGCGAGGAGCGGACACCGAATACGGCGTCGGAATCCAGGTACTCACCATGCTCACGGAAGACGTGGGTTACCAGGCGCTCATGGTTCGGCGAGATGATCATGAAGTGCAGGTGCGCAGGTCTCCACGGGTGGCGGTCTAGCGCCTGCAGCATTTTGCCTACCGGGCCATCGTGGGGAATCGGATAGCACTCAGGGACGATGGTCTTGAAGTGGTAGAGGCCTTCGCTGTCTGCCTGCAGCACCGCGCGGCCCTGATAAGTCTCTTGGCCTAGTTCGGGTTTCTGGACGTCGTAGAAGCCGGCGTCGTCAGCCTGCCATACCTCGATGACAGCGTGAGGCACTGGGTTGCCATCGATGTCTTTAATAGAGCCGTGTACATACCACGGCACGCCCGGCAAACCATCGCTGATGTCGGCGCCGAGGTCGTACTGCGGGGCATTCTGCACGTGGAATGGGCCGAACACGGTGGCTTCAGTGCAGCCGTCTGGCTTCTTGTGGTTCTGTGCCGTCACGAGGGTGGACAGGCCCAGCGTATCCGAGAGAAGGATGAATTCCTGGCGTGTCGGAGAACAGATCTGGCCCACTGCAGTCAGGAATTCGATGCCTTTCTCCCACTCTGGCTCGGTGAGTTTGGTCTCACGAGCGAAAGCGTGAAGGTGCTGAACCAGGCTGGTCATGATCTCGCGCAGGCGCGCGTCATCAGCGTTGGCGTTTCGAGTCAAAACGGCCTGGGTAATAGTGTGTTCGTCCAGATTTCTCATTGGTTGCCCCTGGTTCCTTCTTTCTTGTAATCGGCGATGTCGGGGGGCTTCCCCAGCATTTTCGAATTGGTGTAACTACGCTAAAGTGCTTCCCAGTGGAATAAAATACTGACAATGAAATTCTTTGTTTCACCCGTGAAAAACTGAGAGGCATCCCGTGGATCGCTACACCGAGATTGAGCTCTTCGTCCAGACAGCGGAGCTGGGAACGCTGAGTAAGGCTGCTGAGAAGTTGGACATTTCCAATGCTGCAGCGAGCCGTCACCTGGCTGCGCTCGAGAGTCGGCTTCGTGTCCGTCTCGTCGACCGGAATACCCGGCGCTTGGCGTTGACCAACGCGGGTCATGATTTTTACGGGCGGTGTAAGGCGCTGCTCGCCGAATGGGCTGAGGCTGAAGCGTCGGTGAATGCGGCGTTGGTTGAGCCCACCGGTACCCTTACCATCACTGCGACGATTTCCTTCTCCATGCTGCACCTGGCGCCTCTGGTGCCGGCATTCAAGCGTCTGTACCCGGGTATCAAGGTGAAGATCATCGGTGCCAACCGTTACTACGACATCATGGATACCGAGATTGATCTCGCGATCCGTACCAGGGAGTTTGAAGCGGACTCCAACATCACGATTCGGCGCTTGGCGCAGACGCGAAGAGTACTTGCAGCATCACCGTCCTACCTGGCCCAGCGTGGCTGTCCACAAACAGTGGCCGACCTCGAGCATCACGACCTGCTTATTTATAGCCACGCCAACCATCCCAACTCGATGGAGTTCACCAGGGGAGAAGAGAGAGCTTCGGTCAAGATTCAGCCTTCGATGGAATCGAATGACGGTCAGATAGTCAGGGCGGCTGCGCTAGCCGGTGCAGGAATTTTGGTGCAGCCCAAATACATTATCTACGACGATTTGGTTGCTGGCAGGTTGCTACCTGTTCTCGATGATTGGGACCTGCCGCGACTGACGATCAACCTTGCTTTCCAAGATCGTCGATACATGCCTGCCAAAACCCGGTTGTTCATCGACTTCTTGCTGGAGCATTTCAAGAAGGAAGGCTACGAGCGCTATTGGACTCGCTAAAAAAAGACCCACTCAGCCCCCCGCACGAGGATTGAGTGGGTTAAGGAAAGTCCGCAACTTAAATCGGGCGGTTACCTTCATAAGCATTCTGAAGCAGCTCGCGAATCGCATCCCGCTCGATTGGGCGAGGGTTCCAATATGGGTTGGCTAACGCAATTTCTGTGGCGCGATCCATATCAGCTTCGCTAACACCCAGAGACTTGAGCGCCAGTGGCGCACCCAAGGATTTGGACAGGTCGTACAGAGCCTGTCCAGCCGAGGCAGATTTACCGCCCAGGGCTCGAACGATGCGGGCAGCCGCTTCAGGTGCTGCTTCGGAGTTGTATGAAATAGCGTGCGGCAGCACGATGGTGTGCGTTGGAGCGTGAGGCAGGTTGAAGCTGCCGCCCAGGGTGTGGCAGAGCTTGTGGTGAAGCGCCATACCGACGTTGCCCAAGACGGTGCTGCACAGCCAGGCGCCGTACAGGCAGTCAGAGCGGGCATCCAGATCTTCCGGGTTCTCGATGATCAGCTTGAGGCCTTCAGCCATTGCTCGGATGCCTTCTTCTGCGATCAGCGACATCACGGGGTTACCGTCTTGGGCGTACAGCCCTTCCGCGGCATGTGCGATGGCGTTCATGCCGCTGGTTACAGACAATTCGACCGGAAGGGTCGCCGACAGCTCAGGGTCATAGATGACGGTCTTCGGCAGAACGCGCACGTCTTTGCCCGTCCGTTTGATGCCGTTTTCAGTCAGGCCATAAACCGAGGTCATTTCGGAGCCGGCGTAGGTGGTCGGGATTGCAAGAATTGGTAGGCCGGATTCCAGGGCAATCGCTTTACCCAGGCCGGTGGTCGAGCCGCCGCCGATGGCCACAGCGCAGTCAGCCCCCAGTGCTTGAGCAACCTCACGAGCCTCACGCGCCGTTTCGATTGGGACGTGCATAACGGCTTTGTCGAAGATGCCGGCAGCGCGAGAGCCCAACATGTCAGCGATGCGTTCTGCCTGGCTGCGCTGTTCTGGAGTCGAGAGTACCAACGCACGGCGCGATCCCAGGTGATCAATTTCAGCTTCGAGTTGCTGAAGAGAGCCTTTTCCGAAGATGACGCGGGAAGGAAGACCGGTGTAGGTGAAATTCGCGATAGCCACGGGTTCTAGTCCTATTGTTGTTGACTGCAAATGGCAGCAGGCGGAGCGCTGCAGATGAATTACGGTGCGCTATTTGATGGGGGTCGGCTGGTAGGCCAGAAACTTCCACTCGCCACCCAATGACGACCATATGGAAAGGGTGCGGTTATTCAGCGTTTTGTGAGTGCCGCCGGCTACGATCTCACCGGCCATTCGACCGTGCACAATTGCAACGTTGCCGAGGACCTGAATGTTGTCGATGGGGACGTCGAGGTTGAGGTACTGGTAGTAGCCGTCCCTGCACTTGGCCACATAACTCGATAGCGAGTCGATGACACCTGTGGAGTGGGTATAGGTGAGGCCCGGGTGGGAGAGGGCGATAAAGGTGTCGATATCGCCCTCAAGCATGGCGCGATATCGACGACCTTCCAGATCATGAATGTGAGATCTGATCTCTTCGGTGATGTGGATCATGCTGGACTGACCTGAACCTTGTACTTGGTCGGGTCAGCGTATATTTACCTTTATCGGTTAAAAACCGATTTTCGGGAAATCTTTATTTCACCTGTGAAAAACTGCTTACTTAGTCCAAAGGCGCTCGTAGTCGTTTTTCCGGAACCGTTCCGCCAAGGCTTCAATGAACAGCCGCACTTTTGCAGGCATGTGTCGGCGTGTCTGAAAGGCGATGTTCATGGTGAGGCGTGGAAGATCCCAGTCGTCCAACACCGAGACGAGTTCTCCACGCTCCAGGTGATCCTGCACGATGTATTTCGGCTGGATCAAAATCCCGAGATCATCGAGTGCTGCCTTCAATACAAACTGGCCGTCATTGGCAGAAATGAAAGATCTCACATTCACTGTCGCGGTTTCATCACGCCGCTTGAATGGCAGCTCGGTCGGATTGATCGCATAGTCGTAGACCAGCATCTTGTGGCGGATAAGATCCATCGGATGCTTGGGGATGCCGTTCTTCTCGAGGTAAGCGGGGGAGGCGGCGAGGATCCTACGGGTTTCTGCCAGGCGCCTGATCGTGAGGTTGTTATCTGCTTCGAACTGCCTGGTGCGGATGGCGACGTCTACGTTGTTTTCCATCACGTCCAGGTATCGGTTGGCAGCGATCACGTCGACACTGATCTCGGGGTAGCGCCGAGTGAACTCAGGAAGCAGCGGTTCGATGTGGAGCAGGCAGAATGAAAGGGAGGCAGTAACCCGGAGCACACCACGTGGCTGCACTACCGCGTCCCTGGCCACGCTCTCGGCTTCTTTCAGGTCTGCCATCACAGACCTGGTGCGCCTGTAGAACTCCTCTCCCACCTCGGTGAGTGACAGTTGCCTTGTTGTGCGCTGCACAAGGCGAACACCCAACCTCGTTTCCAAAGCGATTAGGTGACGGCTTGCTGCAGAGACAGACAGCCCAAGTCGCTCGGCTGCCTTGCTGATGCTGCCGGCCTCGGCCACTTGGAGAAAAAACTCGACCTCTTTGAACGGATCCACGCGATTCTCCCGCTATGTGGGAAGCTGTATCCCGATCTTACGGGTTTTTTCCACCCATGGGAGAAATTAGACTCACCTCAACGTCACAAAAACAAGAAGTGGTAAAAACCATGAGACGCCAAGCCCAAGCTTCGTGCACTCCATACTTTCGCGGTCAGCCATTCCGAGGCTTCCGCTCGTCCTTCTTGTTGCTCGACCTCAACAACTCTCATCTTCCTGAAAGCCTTACCCAGCTTCCCGTGGGCGGTATTCACGTGGATGGAGCTTCGTGCTTCGCGAACACCGTTCGCTTTTCCCTCGTAATTTGAGTGATTCGACATGCCTAGTAATCAAGTTGATCTGATCGCCTCCTACTGGACTATCGCAGGTGACACCTACCCAGGTGCGCAGAGCGAAATCAGTCCTTACACCTTGCAGGAACGCGCCGAAGCAGCTTCCAAAGCCGGCTGGCGAGGCATGGGGTTGGTGTACTCCGACATCGTTCACTCCATTGAAAAACTTGGGCTGCCAACCGTTCGCCAGATTTTCCAAGACAACGGCATGAAGCACCTGGAGGTCGAGTTTCTGATCGACTGGCACCTGGCTTGCGAGCGTCGTTCGGTATCGGATCGTATGTGCAAAGAGCTGCTCGATATTGCTGCAGATGTCGGCGCCACTCGCCTGAAATGTGCTGCAGGCCTGTTTGAAGAGGGCGACGTTGACGTCCCGCTGATGCGTGAATCGTTCGCGATCCTCTGTGACAAAGCTGCGGAGTACAAGGTCAACGTAGCCATCGAGTTCCTGCCGTTCTCCAGCGTTAACACCATCGATAAGGCGCTGGCTGTATCCGAAGGTGTTCGCCCTAACGGTGGCCTGATGGTCGATAGCTGGCACATCGCTCGTGGTGGTATGGGCTTCGATGAAATCAGCAAGATTCCTCTTGAGCTGATCAAAGGCGTCGAGATCGATGACGCTGACCTGGCCCTGGTCGGTGACGTGTTCAACGACTCCACCCACCACCGTAAATGCTGCGGTGAGGGGCAGCTGGATCTCCCGCACTTCGTTCAGGCAATACTCGACACCGGCTATCGCGGCCCATGGGGTGTGGAGCTCATCTCGGCTGAGCTGCGCAAGCTGCCCTTGGATGTAGTGGCCAAGCGTGCCTTCGACTCGACGATGGCCCAATTCGTACACGCGCGCTTCTGAGCCCGCGTTTAACCATCATCACTTTAAGAACAACGAGGAATTCATCATGGTTGGAATTGCAGTTCTGGGCGCAGGCCGTATCGGTAAAATTCACGCAGCCAACGTGGCCGCAAACCCAAATGCTCGTCTGATCGCTGTGGCCGATCCGTATGCTTCCGCAGCTCAGTCCCTGGCCGGCGCTCTGGGTGCTGACGCGATGACCGATTGCGAAGCCGCAATCGACCGCAATGACGTTGACGCCATCGTCATCGGTACCCCAACCAATACCCACATTCAGCTGATGATGCGTGCTGTTCGCCAAGGTAAAGCAGTTCTGTGCGAAAAGCCGATTGATCTGGATCTGCTGAAAAGCCAAGCAGCCGTCGAAGAAATCGAAGGCCTGAACGGTCGCGTCATGCTGGCCTTCAACCGCCGTTTCGAAACCACCTTCGCAGCGATGCGTGAAGCGATCATTGCCGGCGAGATCGGTGAGGTGCGCCAGGTCATCATCTCCAGCCGCGACCCTGGCCTCGCTCCAGAAGATTACATTCAACACAGCGGCGGTATCTTCCGCGACATGACCATCCATGACCTGGATATCGGTCGCTGGCTGTTGGGTGAAGAGCCGGTGGAAATCACCGCCATGGGTAGCCGTTTGGTCGACTCCCCCCTGATGGAAAAGTACGACGACTACGACACCGCGATGGTGCACATGAAGACTGCCAGCGGTAAGCAGTGCCACATCAACAACTGCCGTCAGGCCGTCTACGGCTACGACCAGCGTATCGAAGTCTTCGGCTCCAAAGGCATGCTGCTCCAAGACAACCTGCGCCCGACCACCATGCGCCGCTGGACTCAGGAAGCAACTGACTCCCGTGAGCCGCTGCTGAACTTCTTCCTGGAGCGCTACCAGCAGGCCTACAAATCCGAACTGGACGCTTTTGTTGCAGCTCTGGTGCAAGAGAAGCCGCTGCCGGTTACCCCGTTTGACGGCCTCCAGGCCCTGCGCCTGGCTGATGCTTGTGTCGAGTCCGTAAGCACTGGTCGCGCTGTAAAGCTTTGATTGACGACGGGCGCCTTCGGGCGCCCGATTTCGTGAGATAGGAGAACAACAATGTCGCTGAATCTGAATGGCAAACCACTGGGCGTCGCTTGCCTGGGCATCACCCACCCGCATACTTCGGGACGCGTCAAAGCCTTCAAGCGTATCCCAGGCGTTCGCTTCCTCGGCGCTTATGACGATAGCCCGCTGTTGCAGCCGTTCGTTGATGCGCTTGAGCTTGAGGCTCGCACCAAGGACGAAATCCTGGCCGACCCTGATGTTCACGTAGTGCTGGTTCACCCGAAGAGCTACCTGATGGCCGACTGGGCAATTGAAGCCCTGGAAGCAGGTAAGGCTGTGCTGTGTGAGAAACCAGCCGGTCGTGGGCCACAGGACACCCAGCGCATCGTCGAGGCAGTTGAGCGTACCGGTGGTCTGTTCCAGGTCGGCTACTGCTGGAGGTTCGCTCCTTCGGTGGAAAAAATGCAGCAGGTTCTCGAGAGCGGAGAGATCGGCAAGGTACTTCAAGTACGTGCCCACGCCGGCTGCTCCCATGATGAAGCTGATACCAACCACATGAAGCAGCCAGGTGATCGTGGCGGTGCGTTCTATGTGATTGGTTGCCACACCATCGACCGGATCCTCCTGCACTTCGGCATGCCACGCTCCGTCAACGCCCGCATTAGCAAGTTCGCTGGCCAGATGAGCGATTCTGCTCGTGAAGATGCGGCTGCCGCTGTTCTGAACTACGACGACAAGATGGTCACCATCGACTTCATGTCGTGGGATCCGATGCCGTGGACTGAAACCTGGGACATCACGGCCTACGGTACCCATGGTGTGATGCATTCCACTCCAATGCCGGCGTCCTACAAGCTGTACCACGACGGCAAAAATGGCCATCCGCAAGGTTGGACTCACTGGAATGAAACCAGCTTCCCCGAAATCTGGGCGGTACGCAAAACCGTGTACTCCCCCGAGATCGCTGAAATCGGTAATCCGGTGTACTTCGACCGTGAAGCTGCGGCGTTCGTCCAGGCCTTGCAGAACGGTACACCGTCGCCAGTGCCAGCTAGCCAGGCTCACAACATCAACATCCTGCTGGAGGCAATTTTCGAGTCCTCCGATAAAGCAGGTCAGGAAGTTAAGCTCGGCTAAGTAGTTACTCGCGCCACCTTGCTGTACCGCCCCCGCAATGGGGGCGGTTCTGAGTAAAAAGAAAAATAATTGCTACAGTAATAGGTGAAAGTTATGAACAAGTTCATGAAGCTTGCTGCGTCTCTGTGCGTAGCGGTTGCGGTTATCGGCTGCTCGAAGAAAGAAGAAAACACTAAAGGGTTGATCGGTATTTCAATGCCCTCTAAAGCTGAGGCACGTTGGACTTCCGATGGTCAAAGCATGGTGGATGCGCTTACCAAGCTTGGCTACAAGACCGATATTCAATATGCCCAGTACGAAGTTTCCACTCAGTTGTCCCAGCTGGAAAACTTGCTGGTGAAAGGCGTCAAAGGATTGATCATCGCTCCTATCGATGGCACCACGATGACGGACTTGCTTCGCCAGGCCAAGGAAAAGGGCATCACCGTCATTTCTTATGACCGTCTTATCCGAAACTCCAAAGACTTCGACTACTACGCCACTTTCGACAACTATAAAACTGGCGTGCTCCAGGGGGAGTCCATTGTCAGTGCCTTGAAGTTGAACGAAGGTACCGGGCCATTCAATTTCGAAATCTTCGCGGGCTCTACTGACGACAACAACGCTCATGTCGTCTATGCCGGGGTGATGTCCGTTCTGCAGCCTTACATCGATAGCGGCAAGCTCGTGATCCGAAGCGGGCAGGTCAAGCTCGACCAGGTCGCCACGCTGAACTGGGACGGGGCACTTGCCCAGTCTCGGATGGACAACATTCTCAGCGCCTTCTATGGCAAAGCCCATCTCGATGCGGTGCTTGCGATGAACGACCAGCTCGCGGTGGGTGTGGTCTCTTCGCTGCGGGGTGTCGGCTACGGTAGCGGCGGCAACTCGATGCCCATCGTGACAGGCCAGGATGCGGAAATCCCTAGCGTGAAGGCGATCATCCGGGGTGACCAGCATTCGACCGTGTTCAAAGACACTCGCGCCTTGGCCGAAGCTGCTGCCGTGATGATGGACAGTTCCCTTCAAGGGAAGGACGTGCAGGTAAACGACACCACCTCGTACAACAACGGCTCCATGGTCGTTCCTACCCAGCTTCTCTCTCCAGTTTCTGTAGAAGCCAAGGATGTGCAAAAGGTTCTGGTCGATTCCGGCTACTACTCCAAAGACCGTCTGCAGTAATTGCCCAATGTCAGCGGCTCGGTTTCCGGGCCGCTTCTGAGATAGGAGGAGAGCCATGTCACCTCATCTTCTTGACATGCGCGGCATTCAGAAAAGTTTTGGCCAGGTCAAAGCCCTCACCAGTGTGAATCTTCAGGTGGGTAAGGGTGAAATCCACGCCATCTGCGGTGAGAACGGCGCCGGGAAATCCACCCTGATGAAGATCCTGAGTGGTGTTTACCCTGCCGGAAGCTATGAAGGCTCGATCAGGTTCGATGGCGAGGTACGCCAGTTCAGCGACCTGCGTGACAGCGAGGCCTTGGGGATTTGCATCATCCACCAGGAGCTTGCGCTTGTGCCGATGCTCTCGATCACTGAAAACCTTTTCCTTGGGCACGAAGTTGCTACCAGGGGAGTTATCGATTGGTCGCTTGCACATCGCAAAGCGAAGGTTTTGCTGGAAAAGGTAGGCCTGGAGGTGTCGCCCCAGACCCGTGTAAATCAACTGGGCATCGGTCAGCAGCAACTCGTCGAGATTGCAAAAGCGCTCGGCAAGGACGTTCGCCTTTTGATCCTTGATGAGCCTACCGCCAGTCTCAACGAGAAGGACAGCGAGCGGCTTCTAGAGCTCATGCTCGAGCTGAAAGCGAAGGACATCACCTCGATCATCATCTCCCACAAGCTCAACGAAATATCACGTGTGGCGGACGGGGTTACGGTCATCCGGGATGGGACGACGGTCGACGTCATTGACTGTCGTGAGTCGCCGTTGAGCGAAAACCGAGTCGTCCAGGCAATGGTTGGCCGCGAGCTGGCTGACCGTTACCCGAGCAGAGAGCCAAACCTCGGTGAGAAGCAGCTTGAGGTGGAGAATTGGTCGGTGGAGCATCCGGAGCGCCCGGGCGAAGACTTCATTCGCAATGTGAGTTTCTATGCTCGCAAAGGGGAGGTGGTGGGTATTGCAGGCCTCATGGGCTCTGGTCGCACCGAACTCGCAATGAGCATTTTCGGTGGCTCTTTCGGCAAGAACATTCGAGGAACCGTTCGCCTGAATGGGCAGGAGCTTCGCGTGCGCAATGTGCGCGAAGCAATTGATAACGGCATCGCCTACGCCACCGAAGATCGCAAGGGCGCTGGGCTATTGCTGGCCGATGGCATTGGTCGGAACGTAAGCCTGGCCAGCCTGAAATCCCTGGCACGCCGGTGGATCATCAACGAGACCGAGGAGCTTGGTGTTGGTGATGGCTACAAGAAAACCCTGCGCATTCGTAGCCCCGATCTTCGCCAGCCTGTAGAGCGTCTCTCTGGCGGCAACCAACAGAAGGTGGTGCTCGCGAAGTGGCTGTTCTCCGACCCCGAAGTCCTGATCCTGGATGAGCCCACCAGGGGTATCGACGTGGGTGCCAAGTACGAGATCTATGGGGTGGTTAACCAGGTAGTGGCGAAGGGCAAGACCGTGATCATGATCTCTTCGGAGATGCCCGAGCTGCTCGGCACCTGCGACCGGATCTATGTGATGAACGAGGGAAGGTTCGTCGGGGAGTTCCCAATCAAAGAGGCGTCTCAAGAGCGAATCATGCACGCCATCATGAAAAATGAGGTGATCCAATGACTGATGTCATCGCCCCTGTGGCGGCAAAACCGAGCTTGCTTCCTGCTATCAAACGAGGCGCCCGCGAGTACGGGTTGTTGAGCTCTTTGCTCGTCATCATCGTGTTCTTCCAAATCGCCACGGGCGGCGCATTGCTCCAGCCTCTCAACCTGACCAACCTGATCTTGCAGAACAGCTACATCGTGGTCATGGCCCTGGGCATGCTCATGGTCATCGTCTGCGGTCACATCGACTTGTCGGTTGGCTCCATCGTTGGGGTAATCGGTTCGATAGCAGCTGTGTTGATGGTGCAGTACCAGTTCGACTTCATCACGGTATCACTGCTGTGCTTGTTCATCGGCGGCCTCATAGGGGCTGCGCAAGGCTACTGGGTGGCGTTCTGGGGAATGCCCTCATTCATCGTGACCCTGGGCGGCATGCTGATCTTCCGTGGGGCCACCATCGCTATTGGTGAAGGACAGTCGATTGGGCCATTCTCGGCAGAGTTCGTCGCCCTGAGTGCGGGCTTCCTGCCTGACCCCTTCCAAGGCCAAGGTCTCAAAGTCACCTCCCTGGTGCTTGGTGTATTGGTAGTTGCGTGCTTCCTTTGGGTTGAATGGCGTGCTCGTAGGAGGGTCAGCAAAGCTGGTGGGGAGGTTATGCCCCTGTCTTTGTTTGCGCTCAAGCATGGCATCCTGGGTGGCGCCATCATCGCCTTCTGCTTCATGTTGGCGACTTACCGAGGGCTTCCTACGGTACTGGTCATCATGTGTGCACTGATCGGCCTGTACACGTTCATCATGAATCGGACGGTGATCGGGCGTTGGATCTACGCAGTGGGCGGCAACCTGAAGGCCGCCAAGCTTTCCGGTATCAACACCGCCCGGGTCACCTTCTTCACATTTGTGAACATGGGTGTACTGGCTGCTGTGGCAGGCCTGATCTTTGCGGCTCGCCTGAACAGCGCAACCCCCCGCGCCGGCAGCGGTTTCGAGCTGGATGTCATTGCCGCCGTATTCATCGGGGGAGCCTCGGCATCCGGTGGGGTAGGGAAGGTGATGGGCGTGGTGATCGGTGCCTTCATCATGGGGGTGCTGAACAACGGCATGTCCATCATGGGTATCGGAGTCGATTACCAGCAGATGATCAAAGGGGCGGTGCTGTTGGCTGCAGTGTTTGTGGACGTTTACCAGAAGAATAGGAGCTAGTGGTGCTAGAGGATTTGCACTAACTATAAGGTTCTTAAATCCCAGCTCATGTGCTGGGATTTTTTTTGGGGCTGAAATTAGACGCCACTTAACATTGCGCTGGGTGGTTGGGGGTTGATCGATGTCATGTTTTTGCTCAAAATGCGTAGTTTCGAAATTGCTGATGTTGATGTAGGGGGGATGTGATGGATTACGATGAGCGATACGTTGTTACGCAGCTAAATGCAGAGTCATTTATTGCGCTGAATAGTAAGTATGCGGACGTTGCTCCGGAGCATTTTCTCTTGTCGGCTATCTGTTTTCTTGCAGTCGAGATCGGAGGGCTGTCTGGAGATGTCACGAATGTTCAGTCTGCTGTGTCGACCTTGAGGGTGAGTCTAGATTTGAAAAAATATGATGATAGGAAACTGCATAATATATTTTCAAATCACTACTCGAAACTAATTAGTGCCGACCGTAACGTACTAAGTCTAAGTGAGTCTGTGCGAGTGGTTACATATCTTATTGATAAATTTATTTGTGATAAGTATGGTACTCATTATGCAAGGGCAAGAGTTGTTGCAAGTTTTATAAGAGGTGTGCAGCTGGATGCATCCTTGCCGACTATTGATATGATTCCGTTGGTGTCTGAGTTGGCGATGAATGGTGGAGGATATGGGATGTATTTTCAGTCGGAGAATATGTCTAGTTGGTTGAGAGTTATTCTTCAGCTTAAGCTTCGCCTAAATAATATTGATTACAAGATTTTTGAGGGCGTGGATGGCTTGCCAGAGCGGGCAACTTATATTTTTGATTCACCTGGTGCTCATGTACAGCTGAATGCTGCACTGGGAAGGTTTGAGAAAGTTTTCTTGAATAATGGTATGCAAGGGCGAGCGGTGGTTGTTGTTCCCCTTGGAAAGGAAACTCAGAAAGATGTAGCTAGGTATGTTGTACCATTTGTTGGCGAAAGTCTGCACTTGGATGCGGTCGTTACGATGTCTTCAAGCGAGGCAAGGGAGCCCAATTCTACGTTTTTGATACTCGTTCTGAGTGGTCGCTCTTCGAATAAGGATGGATATACATTATATTTGGATGTGAGTCGGTCAAATCCTTCAGTCTCGGAGCTTGATCCGGAAGATTGTGCCCTGCTGGCAAGTGCTATTTTTAACTTGCATGCAAAGAATTCTTTGTCTGATTTAGATATTACTCCCAGGGTGATGGGGATTTTAAATGCTCAATTTTCATCTGGCTATCGTGATGTAAAGCTATTGTGCACGGAAGTTGCCCATAATCATAAAAAGTCAATTAAGATCCACCCGGTAAAAAGTATTTTGAATCGAAAGGCTAGGCGAGCCAGTGCAATAAATTTTTCAGCTGATCTTCGGGAGTTGATTTCGCGAATACAAACCTGTGATCAGTCTACGTGTACATATGTAATTGGCAGCAACGGAGCCGGCAAGAGCTTGATGTTGAGAGAGCTGATTTACAGAATGTCCGAATCAAATGTGGAAACTGTCGGTGTCTCAACGGGGGTGCACGATAGGTTCCCGCTTAATGATGAAAGTCTAAAGTTGTTTAGCTATAAAGGGCTTCGAAGCAGATCGGAAGGTATCACAATTCCTCGGCTGGCTCAGAATGCTACTAAACTGGCTGCGTACATATTTAAACGTCAAGATCTGATTGATGTACTCGTAGAGTGCTTGTTCTCCCTTGGGTATGAGGCCAGATATTATCTTGTCAGGAAGCCTCAGAGCACCCTGGAAGAACTCCCCGTCCATGTTCGCTTTATTCCTCTTGGTTTGGAGGCGACGGAGAATACGTTACCTCCAGATCTTAATAGGTACGAGTTTGGAGTTGTTCGCTCGGACGATAAGGATAGGATAACTCCAGTTTCGTCGTTGAGTTCTGGTGAGCAGAATTTGAACTACCTGTTGCTGACGATATTGAGATCGGCAGATCGCGACAAAGTTTTTTTGCTTGATGAGCCTGAAATCAGTCTCCACCTACAATGGCAGCAAGCGATTCCTAAGGTACTTAGTATTTTGGCTAGTCGATTTGGTATGTCATTTGTTGTGGCCACTCATTCACCAACGCTTATCAGTAATGCCAATGAGCCAAATAGCTATAGTTACGACCTACGTCAGGGGAAGCTGCGTTTGCTCACTGATGAACAGCGTTACTCTGTAGAGTCTATTATTCTTGAGGGTTTTGGAACGTACACACCAAATAATCGAGGCGTGCACGAAAAATGCGCTCGCCTAGTAGCTGGTTCAATGATGGAGAGTGACGATGATGCCAGCGTCGAAAGTGATAGCCTTAAGCAGCTTGGTGAGTTAAAGGATTTACTCCTCAAAAAAGTGGATAGAACGAGTGTCCCGGGTATGAGAGAAGACCTGGATTTGATTGAAAAAGCTTATACTGCAATTGAGTTGCTAATGAAGGATCGTCGGGTGCAGGACGAAACGTTAATGGCTGGTGTAACTCGTGGCTGATTATCATGTGATTGATCTGGCGTCAATGACGGCTACGTTGGATCGATATAAGGCTAAGTGCCATAAAACAAAAAAGCACCGTGCTAGAACGCTTCTGATTTTAGCGCGTTTGAATAGGGATGCCTTACGGTTATTTGATGGTGATTACAAAGGCGCTCTTAAACCGGAGTCGGATCTTTGGAAAAAATTTTCGGAGCGTGTGCCCAAGAAAGGTATCACGTCTATTCCATCTGGTAGTTCTATAAAATCGGCCTTTAGGGCGTTCTTAGCTTCAGAGCAAGGAAATCTTTGCTGCTACTGTCAGCGCTGGTTGTTGAATAATGGGAACGCGAAGCCAATTGAGCATATTTTGCCGCGTGAGTCGTTTGAACATTACGCCTTCAATTTTTGGAACCTTGCGGTGGCCTGTGTGGACTGTAATGGGCTGAAAAGTTCGTATGTTTGGGTGGATGGCGAAAAGCATGGTAAGCGGGAATATCCGGAGCCCTCTTCATTTACTGAGATGTTCCACCCTAGATTTCATCGTTTCAAGGATCACGTGCGGTTCATTCGTGTTCAAACAAATGATCACAATATAACTCTGTATAGAGGCGTTACCGTCCAAGGTAAGAAACTTTGCGAAGACCTTCTGCGAGATATAGCAGCAAAAGAAGTCTTGGTGAATGGAAATCCAGCCATGAAAGCGTCTCTTTCCGCAATTAACCAATTTGAAGCGGAGGAGGGCAGCGAGCTGGAAGGAGCCTTAGTGAAGTTACAAGAAGCCTTCTCCGATGCGGCGATGCGACTCATCAGGCCTAAAGGTATGTGACGGGGTGTTGCCCGCCGTCCCATTGGTTAGGCGGGCTGCAGCGGCTGCGCTAGGCCCGTAGTTGCGGGTATGCCAGTAGCGATTGTTTGCATAGCTGCGCTACATCCTCGGCTCTCATGTCCTGGTTCATCACGGAGAAGACCTCCGGCCCTACTCCATTGAGGCCGCCAATGGCATGTAGCGCAGATACGATTGCCTGGAGCGGGAAGTTGCCTGTGCCAGGCCACATGCGCTCAAAGCAATCGGCCTCTAAGGTCACGCCTGCCTTGAGTGGATGAATACCGTCGCAGATCTGCACGCAGTGAATCGAGCTGCCTGGAATCTTTGCCAGCGTCTCGAGCTTGGATTCACTGCGAACAAAATGGAGCGTATCGAGCACAAGGCCGCCGTTAGGGGCGCCGGCACGCTCGACGATCTCCCAGCCTTGCTCTAGGGACGTCACGCCCCACATTGGGATAGGTTCAAGGTCGCAAACTATGCCTTCCTCGTGGGCCAGACGGCAGATTTCGGCGTAGTGCGAGACCAGTTCATCCAGAGCATAGGCATTAGCTGTGAATGTAGCGTTCAAGCTCATGTGGGTGCAGCCAAGCTCGCTCGCGATCTCGAAAAATTCCAGGGTGGTTGTCGAGTGATCCGCGATGAACCTGTTATCCATGTTGTTGGGGTGCCAATTAGGATTCCACGTGCAGAGAGGATCCAGGCGGCTGATCTTGATCCCGTTATCCTCAGCGATCAGTCGCATGTTCTGAATGGAAAGACCGGATGCCGCGATCCTGGCCACCTCCTGTGGTTGGATAGCAAGTTCGTGGAAACCCGCCAACCGAGTAGCTCTTACCTTGTCCGGGAAGGGCAGGTGGAGGACATTAGAAAACGGCATGGTGAATGTCAGGCCGGGCTTCAGGTCTTCTTCTCTGTGCGTCATCCGCGCGTCTCAACATAAAACCCCAATGTATTCGCGCGGTTCAGGGGATGTAAGGGCTGGATTTGGAAAACAATTTTCCACAAACGGCATGGAACAACCCGCCTGGCTATGCGCAGCGAAGTCCTTGCTTAGGGTGTGTGTTATCCTCGGCTCGAACACTTTCATGCCTAGTTCTCGGCTTGCGCGTCTACCGACGAAGCCTGCGGGCATCATGCTCGGAGCTGTCTGTAGATCATGGCAAAGCCCTTCACTACCCTTGATGACGTAGCTAAAGCTGCTGGGATGTCACGTGCTCAGGTGTCGAGGGCGCTTCGAGGGGATCCTGGTGTTCGGCCTGAAACGCGTGAGCGGATCGATCAGATTGCTTCTGAGCTCGAGTATCGTCCGAATCTGGCTGCTCGGAGTTTAGTCTCCGCCCGATCATCCATCGTTGGGTTGGTGATCGGAGACCCCAACAACGCATTTCATATCCAGCTGGCTCAGTCGGTCGACAAGAGATTGCTTGCTGCTGGCTTCGAACCTGTCACTTCCCTACGGCCAGTTGAAGGTAATTCAGCAGCTTTCGAGATAGAAAGGTTGCTGACGCTTCGAGCAGCCGGGGTGATCCTACTAGGTACTCCGCACCATCCCAAGGTCATTGGCGAGATCGCCGATAAGCTCCCTTGCGTTTTTATCGGAAGCAAACGGGTCGCTCACAAAAAAGTCATCTCAATCGCGGTCGATGACCAGACAGGAGTGCGCCTTGCGATGGATCATTTGTTCGCATTGGGGCACCGAAGAATTGCTCACCTGGCAGGGGGGCGCGAACCCTCATCCAAAGACCGAGCAAGGTTCTACTGCGAAATCATGAAGGCTGCTGGTTTGAATCCGATCCTGATCAGGGGCGAGCACAATGCCGCGTTCGGTAGGCGAGGAGTGGATGCGCTGTTTGCCCGGGATGAGCGTCCAAGCGCCATCTTCGCCTCGAACGACTTCATCGCTCTGGGTGTTCTGGACAGGTTGAAGGGTATGGGATTAAGTGTCCCATCTGACGTATCGGTTGTCGGTTTTGATGACGTTCCTGATGCCGAAAACAGCCTCTTCTCGCTGACGACCTTAAAGCAGGATACGGATGCCCAGGCCCAGGCCGCTGTTGTGGCTTTGCAGGCGATGTTGGCGGGCAATGCTGCCCATCCCCGCCGTGTGGACATGCCGGTCACTCTCATAACTCGGAAGTCAACTGGGCCAAGCTCAGGCTAAGCAGGCATCCCCGTGACTGTTCGAGATGCAAATAATTCCCATCTTTTGATATGCGTCACATTGACTCACTTTGTTACAGGACATACCATGCGCCCGTTTCGTAGGCGGCGCTCGGAGAGCGCCGTTTTTTGATCGTCGAATGAGAGCGCTCTCATTTGCGGTGACGTGCTCTAGTCTGCGGGTCGTTCGGCGCGCAGATGAGAGCGCTCTCATAGAGCATGGATGTTCGAAAGTCTGGTTTAGGGACGCTTGAAAGGAGCCTCGGGAGAGGGTCTGGCGCAGCGCTTTGGACGGTTTTTGATTGAGGGGCCTGGCCCCTCGCGTGAATGTAGGAAAACGCATGAGATTTAAGAGCGTCTTACCGATAGCCATCGGTGTCGTGTTGACGTTGCTTGGCGCAGGGCTCGCCTTTGGGGGAGCAAAACTGATATCGCTGGGCGGCAGCTGGTACTACCTCTTGGCTGGCCTAGCCATGGCGGCTACTGGTCTCACCCTGGTCAAAAAGAAGATCGTTGCGACCTGGATTTCCTTGGCGTTGCTGGTGGCTACCGCGTGCTGGGCATTCTGGGAAGTTGGCTTTGATTTCTGGCAGCTTGTACCGCGCTTGATCACCTTCATCGTGATTGCATTGGTAATGGTGCTGATCGTGCCGCTGCTTGAGGGTAATCGTCGACTGATGGGCAATCCGGCACGCGCCGCTATCAGCTCGCTCCTCATCATCAGCCTGGTTGGCTTTGGCTACGGTATGTTCCAGCCACATGCAACTGTAGTGGCGAAGAAGGGCAGCACCTCCCCAGTGGTCGTGCCGGATGCAGGTCAAACAGACGGTAATGATTGGACAGCGTATGGCCGCAATACCCATGGTGAGCGTTTCGCTCAGTTCGACCAGATCAACAAATCCAACGTCAAAGATCTGCAGGTGGCGTGGACTTTCCGTACCGGCGACATGGCAATCAACGGCGCCGAGTATCAGGGCACACCGCTCAAGGTTGATGACACGGTTTACCTGTGCACGCCACTCAACAAGGTCTTTGCACTTGATCCTGTCACTGGTGCTGAAAAGTGGAAGTACGACCCGGTGATTCAGGAAACCCCGTCTAACCGTACGTGGAAGCGGTGTCGTGGACTTGGCTACTACGATGTAGACAAGGCTCAAGTTGCCGTAGCAAACGGGGATACGGTAGTCGACCCATCGGTAGCTGCTCAGCCTGCTGAATGTCGTCGCCGTATCGTCATGACGACAGTGGATGCTCGCCTGATTGAGCTCGATGCGGATACTGGTAAGACATGCGGTAGCTTTGGTGATCACGGTACCGTTGATTTGCTCAAAGGCATTGGCCCGAACACCGACGGCTCTTACTATCTGACTTCGGCTCCGCTTGTGGCCGGGGACGTGATCATTGTCGGTGGCAAGATCAACGACAACCTGAAGACCGGCGAACCGTCAGGTGTGACGCGCGGTTTTGATGTTCGAACCGGCGAATTGCTCTGGGCTTGGGAGGCGTTGAACCCGAAGCGGGGCGTGCCATTACCTGCGGGTGAAAACTATCCTGCAGAGTCGCCCAACTTCTGGGGTACCGCTTCGTATGATGCAAAGCTGGGGTTGGCCTACATTCCTACAGGCAATCAGACCCCGGACTTCTGGAACGGTGATCGCAAGCCTGGCTCGGATGAATACAACGATTCGATCGTTGCTATCGACGTGAAGACCGGTGTCGATAAATGGCACTTCCGCACTGCCAACAACGACATGTTCGACTACGACGTGTCCGCCCAACCGATTCTGTACGACCTCCCGAACAAAAAGGGTGACACGACTCCGGTTGTGATCGCGATGACCAAACGTGGCCAGATCTTCGTTCTCGATCGACGCGATGGCACCCCTGTGTTCCCGGTTGAGCAGCGCAAGGTTGCAACCGATGGCGTCCCAGGTATGCGGATTTCGCCGACCCAGCCTTACTCACAGCTGTCCGTTGGAGCGGATCGTCTCAAAGAGTCGGATATGTGGGGCGGCACTATCTTTGATCAGCTGATGTGCCGAATCGATTTCAAAGGCATGCGTTGGGAAGGGGAGTTTACGCCGCTGGTTGAAGGCCAGGCCACACTGATTTACCCAGGTTACTATGGGGGCTTCAACTGGGGCGGCGGTGCAATCGATGCATCTACCGGTACCCTGATCGTCAACGATATCCGTATGGCTCAGTGGGGTCGTTTCATCAAACAGGATGAGGCCAAGCGCATTGGCTTGGTACCGACTACCGAAGGCGAATATTCCGAGCAGCTGGGCACGCCGTGGGGTGTAGAACGTTCGATGTTTGTGTCGCCGCTGGGCGTGCCATGCTTCAAGCCCCCATTCGGCACCATGACTGCCATCGACCTCACCTCGGGTGAGACCAAATGGCAGGTGCCGATGGGCAGTATTCAGGATGCACCCGTGCACGGCATCGTCCCTGGCGTCTACATGCCGCTTGGCATGCCCACCATGGGCGGGCCGCTGGTTACTAAAGGCGGTTTGACCTTCTTCCACGGCACTCTGGACTACTACATCCGAGCCTTGGATAACGACACGGGTGAAGAGTTGTGGCGCGGTCGTCTGCCAGTTGGTGGTCAGGGCGCTCCAATGTCCTACGTTGGTCGTGACGGCAAGCAGTACATCGTTGTTACCGTGGGCGGGGCAACCCGTACAGGTTCCAACGAAAACCGTGGCGACTATGTGATCGCTTACGCTTTGCCGGGCGCTGGCAAGTAATATCCCTCCCTGGTTGCAGGTCAATGACCTGCAACCCTCCGAGACATTGCGAATCTTGAACAGAATTGCTGCTGGTGCAGGTCACTTAGCCTTTTCAGACCTGCATCTGGATCCTGCTTGTCGCGAGGTTAGCTGCGATGGTAGGCGCATCATCCTCAAAGCGACTTCATGCAGGCTATTGGTAGCTCTCATAGTAAATCCTGAGCAAATCGTGTCGAGATCCGCCCTGTTCGAGGCGGTCTGGGGTATCCATTTCGACCCTGGGACAAAGGTGCTGGAAGTGCAGCTAAGCTATCTACGCAAGGTACTCGTCGCCCTGGGCTGTAGCGTACGCATTCATACGCATCGAGGTATCGGTCTCAGCCTACACGAACAGCGGTAACCCGCCTTCAACTGAATTCAGCGCGTGAAGGCCGGGGGATCAGGGAAAAGTAGCCCTGAGTCACTGCTGCCGGAAAGACGCTCCATAAGCAGACGATGGCAGGCGGTCCGAGCGGTCATCTCTGAGGCGAGACCGGAAGGTGCCGGTTTGCGCTTGTGTGCGATAAAGCCCGCGTTTTTGGAGTTCAGGCACAATCAGCTCGACGAAATCTTCCAAAGTGCCAGGACTGGTGAGCGGGTTCAGCATGTAACCACTGGTTCCCGAAATGCGGGCGTGCTCCTCGATACGGTCGGCGACTTGCTCAGGCGTTCCTACCAGAATCAAATCCGTACCGCGTGTGACGTTGGCAAAACGCTTTCTGACGTCACCTGCCGTCAACGGTTTGCCGCTGCCGTCTGGTCGCATCATGTAGGAGGTCAAACCTTCGGTATGGGTCGAGAGCGCGTCGCCGTCCGCGTAGCGGCTAAGGTCGATGCCTGTATCGCCGGCATAGCTGACCAATTGTGCTTCCAGGTGATAGTTGCTCTGAAGCTCGTCATACTTTCTCTGGGCCTCAATCTCGGTTTTCGCCGTGACGATCCGCAGCACCGTAAGCGATTTCACGTCATCCCGATCACGTCCACGAGCCTGTGCCATCGTCCAGATTTCTTCCAGACCCTGGCGGATTTCATGTGGGTTGGATTTGGCGATGAAAATCAGCTCTGCATGTTTGGCTGCGAACTCGCGGCCCCGGCCTGACCAACCTGCCTGGATAAGCAGCGGGGTTCGTTGCGGGGAAGGCGCTGTCAGGTGAGGGCCTGCCACGCGGTAGCGCTCCCCGCAATGATTGATCGGTCTCACTCGCTCGCCACGGGCGTAGCGCTTACCCGCTTTGTCCTGCACCACTGCGTCGTCTGCCCAGCTGCCCTCCCAGAGCTTGTAGGCCACGTCCATGAACTCTTCGGCGCGTTCGTAGCGGTCGGCATGCTTGACCATCTCTTCCAGGCCGAAGTTGCGAGCAGCACTGGAAAGGTAGGACGTGACGATGTTCCAGGCGATCCGGCCATTGGTCATGTGATCGAGCGTGCTGAAGCGCCGGGCATGCGTGAAGGGATGCTCGTAGGTCGTGGTAACGGTAGCGCCGAATGCCAGGTTCCTGGTGATCGCAGCTAGCCCCGGAATGATCATCAACGGGTCGTTCGCAGGCGCTTCTACCGCCCACTTCACTGCTGCTTCAGCGCTCCCGCCGAAGACGTCGTAGAAGCCCAGGACATCTGCGAAGAAGAGCATGTCGAGGTTAGCCTGATCGGCGATACGGGCTTGGTTCGACCAGAAATCAAACGTGTTGGCGGCCAAGCGCTCATCCGCTGGATGAGTCCATAGGCTGGGTGCTCCACCGCAGCCAACGCTCGCTTGTTCGTATAGCGCAAACAATAGGGGTTTGGGGTCGGACATCATTTTTCCTGTCTTCATTGATATCAGCTGGCAGCTCAACGCTGATGCTGGAACCCTTTGCCGAAGTGGCGTTCAAGACGGTGCTGAATGAGCTCCAGCCCAATGGACAGCAGCCAGTAGATGAGCGCGGCAGTGGCGAGCATTTCGATATAACGGTATGAGGAGCGTCCGTAGGACTGCGCCAGGAACATCACTTCCCACACCCCCATTACCGAAATGAGCGACGAGTCCTTCAGCATCGAGATGAACTGGCTGGTGGTCGGGGGGATAATCGTCCTCATCGCCTGCGGAAGCACAACATGAAGGAACGCCGACGTCGGCCTCAAGCCAAGCGCGGCAGCCGCTTCTCGCTGCCCGGGTGGGACAGCCATGATGCCGGCACGAAAAATTTCGCTGAGGTAGGCGCCGTAGTTGAGCGACAGTGCGATGATCCCTGCGCTAATCGCTCCCGGCACCACACCCAGTTGCGGCAAGCCCAGGTAAATGAGCAGGATCTGGATCAGCAGCGGCGTACCGCGAAAAAACGATGCATAGAAGCTCGCCACGCCGAACGCCACAGCACTGCGGGATAACCGCGCCAGCGCCGTAACAAAGCCCAGCAACAACGAAAACCCTATCGAGCAAATACAGAGGAACAGCGTCAGTGCTGCACCCTGAAGAAAGCCGTTGGGTCCCAACCGCAAGCCTACAAGGTTGGGCCATTTGTCCAGGATGATCGAGAACTTCAGGTCAAAGCTCAGGAAGAACAAGACGCAAAGGCCAAGCAACGCCCCCCAGGTCAGGTACAGGCGGGTCTTGAACCCAAAGGTTCGACCCAGCAGGCTCGATTTCACCTTGGGTGCGAGAACGGACTTTGCGGGATGTGGGTTAAGGACTGTCATTTACTGATATCGGCGCCGATCCACTTCTGGGAAATCTTGGCCAGTGTTCCATCGGCCTTGAGTGCTGTGATGACCTCCGTGACCTTTTCATTCCACTGCGGATCGCCTTTCTCAATAGCGATTACGTTGGGTTCGGCGTACAAAGTCTCGCCTGTGATTTTGAAGCGGGGATCCTGGGCAATACGCTCCTTGGCAGTGATCAGATTGGTGACCATTGCGTCCAGGCGCACGCCGGCACCCAGTGCCAGATCCTGGAAGGCGACAGTTTCGTTGTCATAGGGCGCAGCCTGGGCGTTATCAAACGGGTAGATGAGAGGTTTGTCTTCTGCCCCTTCGATGGTGAGATCCTTGTTCAGGTAAGCCTCGTAGGTCGAGGCGCTGATGACGCCAACTTTCTTGCCCGACAGATCTTTTCCCGAGGTGATGGTGATGTCCTTGGCGTTGACCACGATTACCGCTGGCGACTGGTAATACTCGACCGGGAAGTCGAACACCTCAGCACGCGCCTTGCTCGGCGTCATAGAGCAGACACAGATATCGTAACGGCCCCCCCAGCGGCCTGCGGCGATCACATCCCAAGAGGGCGTTTCGAGCTTGAGCTTCACCCCAAGACGCTCGGCTACGGCCTTGGCGACATCCACGTCAAAGCCATCCAGCTGGTTTTGCTCATTCAAGAACGAGAATGGCGGGTAGTTCTCCATCAGCACCCCGGTAAGCTCACCCTTGCCCTGGACACGATCAAGCGTTGAGCCCGCAATGGCCGTTGAGCAAGCCACCAGTAAGGCAATGCCCAAAGGTAAAAGTGGGAAGGCTTTCAACGGCTGCTACTCCATAGGAATTGATTTTTAATATTAAAACGCAATATAAAATCAGTTGATACAAACATTATGGAATATGCTTGGTTCCGGGCGCTATATCTCCCGTGCTTTGATCAATGCGCGCAGCGGCTGGGATCGCCTTGCTCGGCCGGTGTCTTGCGCGCCGCAGCCAGAAGGGTAGCCAGCACGATGAGCGCAGCACCAGCGGCCATGCGCAGGCTCGGCTGATCACCAAACAGCCACCACGCGCCGATGATCGCGTACACCGGCTCCAGCGCGATGATCATGCCGGCCGTGCGCGCTTCCAGCCCTTCCAGGCTTTTGACGAAAAGAAATTGCGAAAGCCCGGTGCAGAACACGCCCAGCAGCGCCAGGTTGACCCAGTCACTGCCCGCCAGGCTGGTGCTGCCAAGATGGGCGAAGGCAAACGGCGCCACCAGCGCGGCCACCACCACGTTCTGCCAGAAGGCCACCTGCATGGCGTTCATGCTTGATGCATTGCGGCGGTTGGCCACGGTCAGCAGGGCGAATGCCAGGCCCGAGCCCAAGCCCCAGAGCAGGCCGATGGTGCCGTTGTCCAGCAGGTCGAAAGTCGGGACCACCAACACCAGGCCGGCGGTAACCATCAGCAGAAGCAAACCTTGCACGGCCCGGATACGCTGGCCAAATACACCGCGCTCGATCATGGCAATGAACGTCGGGAAGCTGGCGAAGCCCAGAGTGGCCATCGCCACGCCGCCGACTTTGACGGCAATGAAGAAGGTCACCCAGTGGGCTGCCAGCAGGGCGCCGGTCAGGCCCAGCACCGGCAAATTGCGCAGAGTGAGCGCATCGAGCAGGCGGGTGCCCTTGAGCCCGGCGACGAAGCCCAGGGCAATGAAGGCAAAGGTGGCGCGGCCGAAGGTGATGATGCTGGCATCGGCGCTGATCAAGTGACCAAGGATGCCGGTCAGGCCGAACAGTACAGCGGCGATATGGGCAACGCACAGGGCATTACGGTGGCCGGTGGCAGCACCGGCTACGGGGATTGAAGTCGCGATCATGGCAGTCAAGTCTTCACACTGTGGCGCGCGCAAACACTCCCGGCTGGCGCTGCGCAGGTCTGTGATACTGGGAGTTTTATCGTTATGAGCCCGGACGAATTGCCCGGTGCAAAAAGGCGCCACAGCGTTGGAATTGTGAAGCGAGGCTGTTTTACTCGCGGCTACCACGTCGGCCAGCCCACGGCGCGGGGCTGGTCGATGTGTGTATTATTTTTGTATACAGGGTTTTGCAGCCGATTGCGGGCGACGTGTGCTTGTCTGATCGCGACATCGGCTGTTGCCTTGCAGCGCCGCGTCACTCGTCGCCGTAGTTCATGATCGACAGCAGCCGTATGGGCACTTGCACCAGCTGCTCCGGGCCGTGCGGGGTTTCGCCGTCGAAGGTCAGGCTGTCGCCGGCGTGCATGTGGTAGAGCTGGTTGCCATGGCGGTACACCAGCTCGCCCTCCAGCAAATGGAGGAACTCGGTGCCGGGGTGGGCGAAGGTCGGGAACTCCTCGCTGGCGTCGTCCATGCTCACCATATAGGCCTCGAAGTTCTTCTTCGGCCCCCTGGCGTGATTGAGCAAGTGGTAGGTGTGGCCCTTGTCGGTGCCGCGGCGTACCACTTCCAGCCCTTCACCGGCCTTCACCAGCAGGGCATTGCCGTCGGGCTGGTCGTATTGGCTGAACAGCTTGGCCATCGGCATGCCCAGTACGTCGCACAGGCGGCTGAGGGTGTCGAGGCTGGTAGACACCTGGGCGTTCTCGATCTTGCTCAGCATGCCCTGGCTGATGCCGGCGATGCGTGCCACATCGGCGAGCTTGAGGGACTGGGCCTGGCGCTGGCGCTTGATCTGCAGGCCCAGGTACTGCTCCAGACGAAGACGCGGTTCGGTTTCGGTCGACATGAATGTCCTGCACGGTTTCAGTTCAAGAATAATATTTTCGCACTGGGAAAGTGCGAAATATAGCTGCGTTGGCCGCTTCTTTCCTCAGATGAAAACAAGTTTCCCATAAATAGAGCATGAAAATCAGCTTGGGTTTTGTCTTGCCTGCACCGGCCTCTTCGCGGGCAAGCCCGCTCCTACAAGGCTTTGCAGCGAACCTGTAGGCGCGGGCTTGCCCGCGAGGAGGCCCGAACAGACACCCCAAGTTCGCGGCCTGAACAAACTTGGCAAGCGCATTGCATTCCTGTCAGGAAAGTAAGTTTCCCTTGCGGAATCATTGCCCCTTGCCCAGGAGTGTCCAACCCATGTTGCCAGCAGAAACCCAGCGCACGCTCGACCAACACGGCATCAAGTACGTGCTGGCGCAGTTCGTCGATATTCATGGCTCGGCCAAGACCAAATCGGTGCCGATATCGGGCCTGAAAATGGTAGCCGAGGAGGGTGCCGGCTTTGCCGGGTTCGCCATCTGTGGCATGGGCATGGAACCGCACGGGCCGGACTTCATGGCCCGCGGCGACCTGTCTACACTGGTCCCGGTGCCGTGGCAGCCAGGCTATGGCCGCGTGGTGTGCGTGGGCCATGTCAACGGCCAGCCTTGGCCCTATGACACCCGCTACGTGTTGCAGCAACAGGTGCAGCGCCTGGCCGACAAAGGCTGGACCCTGAACACCGGCCTTGAGCCTGAGTTCAGCCTGTTCCGCCGCGACGATGGGGGCAAGCTGCAACTGGTGGACGCCTCCGACAACCTCGACAAGCCATGCTATGACTACAAGGGCCTGTCGCGCTCGCGGCTGTTCCTCGAGCGCCTGACCGAAGCGCTGCAGCCGGTGGGCTTCGACATCTACCAGATCGACCACGAAGACGCCAACGGCCAGTTCGAGATCAACTACACCTACAGCGACGCCATGGAGTCGGCCGACCGTTTCACCTTTTTCCGCATGGCCGCCGGTGAGATCGCCAACGACCTGGGCATGATTTGCTCGTTCATGCCCAAGCCCGACCCCAAGCGCGCTGGCAACGGCATGCACTTTCACCTGTCGCTGGCCAGCAGCACCCACAAGAACCTGTTCCACGACCCGTCCGACAGCAGCGGCATGGGCCTGTCGAAGCTGGCCTACCACTTTGCTGCAGGGCTCATGGCCCACGGCCCGGCGTTGTGTGCCTTTGCGGCCCCGACAGTCAACTCCTACAAGCGTCTGGTGGTAGGCCGTTCGTTGTCGGGTTCGACCTGGGCCCCGGCCTTCGTAGCCTGGGGGGCCAACAACCGTTCGGCGATGGTGCGCATTCCTTATGGTCGCCTGGAGTTCCGCCTGCCGGACGCCGGTTGCAACCCCTACCTGGTCACCGCCGCGATCATTGCTGCCGGCATCGACGGCATCGACCGCCAGCTGGAACCGGGCGAGATGTGCAATGAAAACCTCTACAACCTGAGCCTTGAAGAAATTGCCGCACGCGGCATCAAGACCCTGCCGCAATCGCTGAAGGAGGCCGCCGACGCGCTCGAAGCCGACCCGTTGTTCCGTGAGGTGCTGGGCGCCGAGATCGTCGACGAATTCATCAAGCTCAAGCGCATGGAGTGGGTGGAGTACTGCCGCCACGTCTCCGACTGGGAAATCCAGCGTTACACCGAGTTCTTCTGACCGCCCCCAATCCCCTGGGCGGCCAACACGAGAGCGGTCGCCCACTGCCTAGTAAGGAGCATCACCATGTGTGGAATTGTAGGCCTGTACCTGAAAAAGCCCGAGCTGGAAGCCCAGCTTGGCAAGCTGTTCGAACCCATGCTCCAAGCCATGACCGACCGTGGCCCGGACAGCGCCGGCTTCGCCATCTACGGCGATGAAGTGGCCGAAGGCTGGGTCAAGCTGACCCTGCAAGCGACTGACACAAATTACCCCTGGACCACCCTGATGGGTCAGCTGGAAGGGCACCTGGGCTGCTCGCTGGACTGGTTCCAGAATGCCAGCGCCGCGGTGCTCAAGGTGCACACCGATGAAGCCGCTGCCCGCGCCGCGTTGGCCGAGCTGGCGCCCGAAGTGCGCATCATGAGCGCCGGGCAGAGCATCGAAATCCTCAAGGGCATGGGCTTGCCAACAGAAATTTCCAGCCGCTTCGGCCTGGCCGGCATGAAGGGCAGCCACATCATCGGCCACACCCGCATGGCCACCGAAAGCGCCGTGACCATGGAAGGCAGCCACCCGTTCTCCACCGGCGCCGACCTGTGCCTGGTGCACAACGGCTCACTGTCCAACCACTTTCGCCTGCGCCAGGAGCTCAAGCGCGAAGGCATCAGTTTCGAAACCGACAACGACACCGAAGTGGCCGCCGGCTACCTGACCTGGCGCCTGCAGCAGGGTAACAGCCTGGCCCAGGCCCTGGATGGCGCACTGGAAGACCTGGACGGCTTCTTCACCTTTGCCATCGGCACCCGCAACGGCTTTGCCGTGATCCGCGACCCGATTGCCTGCAAGCCGGCGGTGCTGGCCGAGACCGAAGACTATGTGGCCATGGCCTCGGAATACCAGGCACTGGCCGGCCTGCCAGGCATCGAGCACGCCAAGGTCTGGGAACCGGCCCCGGCCACGCTGTACGTCTGGGAACGCGAAAGCGCCTGACTTGCCACCGAACCCCTGGAGAACCTTATGAAGACGATCGACCTTTCCAGCACTTCGGTGCGTGTGCTCAACCAGTCCCTGCACGGCGAGGTGCAGGACCTTGAATGGCAAGTGACCCACCCTGGCGGCAAGCACAACCTGGCTGTGGGCATCAACGCTGCCGTGGCGGTGGATATCGAAGGCCATGCCGGCTACTACTGCGCAGGCATGAACCAGCAGGCCAGTGTCACGGTGCACGGCAACGTCGGTGTGGGTGTGGCCGAGAACATGATGTCCGGTTTGGTGCGGGTGAAGGGCAGTGCCTCCCAGGCCGCTGGAGCCACTGCCCATGGCGGGCTGCTGGTGATCGAAGGTGATGCCGGTGCCCGTTGCGGTATTTCCATGAAAGGCGTGGACATTGTGGTCGGCGGCAGCATCGGCCACATGAGCTGCTTCATGGGCCAGGCCGGGCGCCTGGTGGTGTGTGGCGATGCCGGCGATGCGCTGGGCGACTCGCTGTATGAAGTGCGCATCTACGTCAAGGGCTCGGTGCAGTCACTGGGCTCGGACTGCATCGAAAAGGACATGCGCGCCGAACACCTGCAAGAGCTGCAGGAGCTGCTGAACAAGGCTGGCCTGGACCACAAGGCCGCCGATTTCAAGCGTTACGGCTCGGCCCGCCAGCTGTACAACTTCAAAGTCGACAACGCCAGCGCGTACTGATCCAGGAGCATTCCCATGAGCGAGCAATTCCCCCCGGTACTGCGTGAGTCGGCCACCTTCGATCGCCTGACCATCCAGGAAATCCAGCGTGCCGCCGAAACCGGCATCTACGACATTCGCGGTGGTGGCACCAAGCGCCGTGTGCCGCATTTCGACGACCTGCTGCTGCTGGGCGCCAGCGTGTCGCGTTACCCCCTGGAAGGCTACCGCGAGAAGTGCGGCACCGACGTGGTGTTGGGCAACCGCTTTGCGAAAAAGCCGATTCACCTGAAAATCCCGGTGACCATCGCCGGCATGAGCTTCGGCGCGCTGTCGGCCAATGCCAAGGAAGCGCTGGGCCGTGGGGCGACCATCGCGGGCACCAGCACCACCACCGGCGACGGCGGCATGACCCCGGAAGAGCGCGGCCAGTCGCAGCATCTGGTGTATCAGTACCTGCCATCGCGCTACGGTATGAATCCCGATGACCTGCGCAAGGCCGACGCCATCGAGATCGTCCTGGGCCAGGGCGCCAAGCCGGGCGGTGGCGGCATGCTGCTTGGCATGAAGGTGACTGAGCGGGTGGCCGGCATGCGCACCTTGCCGATCGGCGTCGACCAGCGCAGTGCCTGCCGCCACCCGGACTGGACCGGCCCGGACGACCTGGCGATCAAGATTGCCGAGATCCGCGAGATCACCGACTGGGAGAAACCCATCTACGTGAAGATTGGTGCCAGCCGCCCGTACTACGACGTCAAGCTGGCGGTGAAGGCCGGTGCTGACGTAATCGTGCTTGACGGCATGCAGGGTGGTACCGCAGCGACTCAGGAAGTGTTCATCGAGCACGTCGGCATCCCGATCTTGCCGGCCATCCCGCAGGCGGTGCAGGCGCTTCAGGAAATGGGCATGCACCGCAAGGTGCAGCTGATTGTCTCTGGCGGTATCCGCAACGGTGCTGACGTGGCCAAGGCCATGGCCCTGGGGGCTGACGCGGTGGCCATTGGTACGGCGGCGCTGATCGCCCTGGGTGACAACCATCCGCGCCTGGACAGCGAGCTGAAGAAGATTGGCTCGGCCGCCGGCTTCTATGACGACTGGCAAAACGGCCGCGACCCGGCCGGCATCACCACCCAGGACCCGGAGCTGGCCAAGCGCCTGAACCCGGAAGAGGCGGGGCGACGGCTGGCGAATTACCTGCGGGTGCTGGTGCTGGAGGCGCAGACCATGGCGCGGGCGTGTGGCAAGTCGCACCTGCACAACCTTGACCCGGAGGACCTGGTGGCCTTGACCGTGGAAGCGGCGGCGATGGCGCGGGTGCCCCTGGCGGGGACGGCCTGGGTGCCGGGGCAGGCGCAGTACTGACCCACCGTTTTGGGGCCGCTTTGCGGCCCATCGCGACACAAGGCCGCTCCTACAGGGGGCCGCAGTGCCTGAGCTTGTGCGCTCCCCTGTAGGAGCGGCCTTGTGCCGCGAATGGGCTGCGAAGCAGCCCCAAAGGGCCCCCACCATTCCCACAGGAGTGACTCCATGAAGCACCTCACCCTAGCTGTAATGTTGTTAGCCCTGGCCACCCAGGCCACTGCCGCCGAAACCACCCTGGACACCGGCAACACTGCCTGGATGATCTGCGCCGCGATGTTCGTGCTGATGATGTGCATCCCTGGCCTGGCGCTGTTCTACGGCGGCATGGTGCGTGCCAAGAACTTCCTCTCCGTGTTCACCCAGCTGTTCGCCGTGGCCGGGGTTATCGGCATCCTCTGGGTACTGTTCGGTTACAGCCTGGTGGTCGATACCACTGGCATGGTCGAGGGCCAGCTCACCTTCAACAGTTTCATCGGCGGGCTGGACAAGGCTCTGATGCTGGATATCGGCCATGACAGCCTGGTCGGCACCATCCCCGAAGGCGTGTTTGCGGTGTTCCAGCTGACGTTCGCCATCATCACCCCGGCGCTGATTGCCGGCGGCTTTGCCGAGCGCATGAAGTTCAGCGCTTCGTTGCTCTTCATGGCGGCGTGGTTCGTGCTGGTGTACGCGCCAATCGCCCATATGGTGTGGGGCGGCCCGGGGGCGTTGATGGTCAACTGGGGCGTGCTGGACTTCGCCGGTGGTACTGCGGTGCATATCAACTCTGGCGTGGCTGCCTTGGCTGCGGCGTTGATGCTGGGCAAGCGCAAGGGCTACCCGCAGGTGGCCATGCCGCCGCACAACCTCGGCTTTACCCTGGTGGGTGCGGGGTTGCTGTGGGTGGGCTGGTTCGGTTTCAACGTGGGGTCGGGGCTGGCGGCCAACGAGGGGGCCGGGGTGGTGATGCTGGCGACCATGGTGGCTGCCTGTGCGGGGATTGTCGGTTGGTTGCTGACCGAGAAGGTGATGCATGGCCGGCCGACTGCCTTGGGTGCAGCGTCGGGGGCATTGGCCGGGTTGGTGGGCATCACACCGGCTTGCGCGTTCGTCGGGCCGCTGGGGGCGCTGGTGATCGGTGTGCTGACGGGGGCCATCTGCTTCTTTGCCGTGACCCGGCTCAAGCAGACGCTGGGGTATGACGACAGCCTCGATGTGTTCGGGCTGCATGGTGTTGGCGGCATGGTCGGGGCGGTGCTGACCGGGGTGTTCGCAGCGCCCTCGCTGGGGGGCTATGTCGAGGGCGTATCGCCCATCGGGCAGGCACTGGTGCAGCTAAAGGGGGTGGCGTTCACCTTTGTGTACTGCTTCGTGGTGAGCTGGGCGATTCTCGGCGCGATCAAGCTGACTGTCGGGCTGCGGGCCAGCCGGGAGGAGGAAGAGCAGGGGCTGGACCTGGCGGAGCACAATGAGCGGGCTTACAACCTCTGATTGATGTGTTGCCAGCACCGGCCCTGTCGCCGGCAAGCCAGCGCCCACAGCTCCCTACTTGGCCCAGGCCTGGGGTGCTCATGTGGGAGCTGGCTTGCCGGTGATAGGGCCGTTACAGGTTGAATCAGTGCCCCATGGCCAACTTGGCACTCGTCTGCCGGCGACGGTAGGCACTGTCACGGCTGGCCAGCCACCAGTACAGCGGCGAGGTGATTGCCAGCCCTACCAGCCACGACAGGTCAGCCCCGTTGATGTGCTCGGAAATCGGCCCCACGTACAGTGGCGTGTTCATGAACGGAATCTGCACCACGATACCTACCGCATAGGCAATCAACGCCTGTGGGTTGTAACGCCCGTAGATACCGCCATCGACCTGGAAGATCGACTGGATGTCGTAGTCACCTTTGTGGATGACATAAAAGTCGATCAGGTTGATCGCTGTCCACGGCACCAGCACCACCAGCAGCACCAGCACCATGTCGACGAAGTGGCCGATGAAGTCTGCCGAGGCGAACACCGCCACCACGCAGCAGGCCGACAGCACGATCAGCGACAGCACCGCACGGCTCTTGGCAGTAGGAATCCAGCGATAAGCGAAGGTTTGCACCAGGGTGATGATCGACAGCACCGCGCCATACAGGTTGAGGGCGTTGTGGCTGATGACGCTGAGCAGGAACAGCACCAGCATGATCGGGCCCAGGGTGCCGGTGGCCAGCTTGACCGCATCCATGGTGTCCATGCCTGCCGGGATCGCCAGTACCGCCACGGCGCCGAAGATGAACGACAGGCTCGAGCCCAGGGCAGAGCCGAGGTAGGTGGTCCAGAACGTCGAGCTGACTTTCACATCCGCCGGAAGGTAGCGCGAGTAGTCCGACACATAGGGCGCAAAGGCGATCTGCCACAGCGCCGCCAGCGACACGGTGGCCAGCCAGCCGGCCAGGTTGAAGCTGCCACGGGTCAGGAAGTCGTCGCTTTGCACGTGGGTGAAGATGTAGCCGAAGCCGACCACGATGCCGATGCCCAGCACCCAGGTGCCGATACGGTTGAGCACGTGGATGAAGCGGTAGCCGATGATGCCGATGATGCCCGACCCGAGCGCCCCGATGACGATGCCCACCGGTACCGGCACGGTGTCTACCACGCCATGCAGCGACTTGCCGGCGAGCACGATGTTGGAAGCGAAGAAGCCGATGTACATGACGCCGGCGATCACTACCACCAACAGCGCGCCGAGGGTGCCGAACTGGGCGCGGCTCTGGATCATCTGCGGGATGCCCATTTGTGGGCCCTGGGCCGAGTGCAGTGCCATCAGTACCCCGCCGACCAGGTGGCCGACCAGGATGGCGACGATGCCCCATATCAGGTTCAGGTGAAACAGCTGCACGCCCAGCGCGCCGGTGACGATGGGCAGCGGCGCGATATTGCCGCCGAACCACAGTGTGAACAGATCCCTTACCTTTCCATGGCGGTCTTGCGGGGGCACGTAGCCGATTGTGTGTTTTTCTATCAAAGGTGCCGAATTGGCTGCACTGGTCATGACTGACTCCAAGGCAAGGTAGGGCATCGGGAGCTGCCCGGGGGCGTGCCGGCGATGGGCGACGCGTTCTTGTTGGAGGGATGATGCGGGGCGCGGGGATAACGAGAAATTAGTAAATATGTACCCATAAACCTTAAAAAACCTAAGGCTGTCAAAAGCTTAAGCGGATGACGGTAGCAAGGACGGTGCCAGTGGGCGGCAGGGCCGGGGATAGAGGGGTTGAGCCCTGTATCGGTAGAAAGCGGTGGGCTTTGATGGTGCGTGATGCGCGTTTTCCGGGCAGCTGAATGGTTGCCTGTATAGGCCCTTTCCCACAGGTATGGCGCAGCTTTCAGTACCTGTGGTGAACCTGTGGGAGCGGGCGAGCCCGCGAAAGGGCCAGTACAGGCACTAGAATTACATCGGCAACAACCGGTCCTGAATCACTTCTTTCATTACCAAGGTCGAGCTCAGGCGCTTCACGTTGGGAATGCTGGTCAGTTTCTCGTCGTACAGCTTCTGAAATGCCGGCAGGTCCTTGGCCACCACATGCAGCAGGTAATCCGGGTCGCCGAACAACCGCTGCGCTTCGACAATCTGCGGGATCTCCGAAAGTGCCGCTTCAAAATCCGCCACTGGCTGGCGGGTGACCTCGCGCAGGGTCACGAACACCAGCGCAGCAAAGTTCAGCCCCAGGGCGCTCGGCGCCAGGCGGGCGTGATAGCCGAGTATCGCCCCGGACTCCTCCAGTGCTTTCAAGCGCCGATGGCAGGGCGACAGGCTGAGCCCTACGCGGTCGGCCAGTTCGGTTACCGACAGCCGACCGTCTTTTTGCAGCTCGGCAAGTATTTTTCTGTCAGTTCTGTCCATTGAGAAGGATCTTCCAGTAATTGAGCGATTGCAGGGAATATACGAAAGAAAATCCCCGAGCGGAATCCGTAATCTTTCGACATCCCAAGGCAGTAGATAAGGAAGATTCAAGTGGCTATCAGTGTGCTGACGGCATTTTGGGCCGTGTCGATGCTGTTCGTGATTACCCCGGGTGCAGACTGGGCCTATGCCATTTCGGCGGGCATGCGCGGGCGCTGGGTGATGCCTGCGGTGGCGGGGATGTTGTCGGGGCATTTCCTGGCGACGCTGGTGGTGGCTGCGGGTGTAGGTAGCCTGTTGGCAGGCCACCCGCTGGCGCTGACCCTGCTGACGTTGGCAGGGTGCAGCTACCTGCTGTGGCTGGGCGGCAACCTGTTGCTGAGCCCGGCATTGCCCGAAGCCGGGCAGGGTGGTGAGGGGGAGTCGGGGTCGCGCTGGGCGTTGAAGGGGTTTTGCGTCAGCGGGCTGAACCCGAAGGTTTTCCTGCTGTTCCTGGCCTTGCTGCCGCAGTTCACCGACCCGCAGTCGAGCTGGCCGGTGCCGTTGCAGATCTTGCTGCTGGGCCTGGTGCACCTGTGCAGTTCGCTGGTGATCTATTCGCTGGTCGGCTATGGCGCTAAAGCCGTGCTGAGCACCCGGCCGGGCGCGGCGAAGCTGATCGGGCGGGTTTCGGGGGTGGCGATGATTACTGTTGCCCTGGGTTTGATAGCGGGGCAAATCAACTGATTTCACCCGTGACAAATGGCTTCAGATAGACTCGCCGCAAACCCACGCACAACCAGGATGTGCCCCATGCCTGAAACCACCCAACTGCTCACCTTCGCCCTGATCTGCCTCGGCATGGTGCTGACCCCGGGGCCGAACATGATCTACCTGATCTCCCGTTCGATCTGCCAGGGCCGCAAGGCCGGGTTGATTTCCTTGGGTGGTGTGGCTCTGGGCTTTGTCATCTACATGTTTTGCGCGGCCCTGGGTATCACGGCGCTGGTAATGGCGGTTCCCTTTGCCTACGACGCGCTGCGCATCGGTGGCGCGCTGTACCTGCTGTACCTGGCCTGGCAGGCGCTGCGGCCCGGTGGCCGTTCACCCTTCCAGGTCCGTGAACTGCCCGCCGACAGCCCGCGGCGGCTGTTCACCATGGGGTTTGCCACCAGCCTGCTCAACCCCAAGATCGCCGTCATGTACCTGTCGCTGATGCCGCAGTTCATTGAGCCGGGCCATGGCAGCGTGCTGCTGCAGTCGCTGGTGCTGGGTTCGACACAGATCGCCATCAGCGTCACGGTCAATGCGTTGATTGCGGTCATGGCTGGGTCCATCGCCGTGTTTCTGGCTGGCAGGCCGCTGTGGCAACAGGTTCAGCGGTGGTTGATGGGCACCGTGCTGGCAGGGCTGGCGCTGCGCATGCTGGCAGAAGGGCGCCGTTGATCGTTCATCGCGCTGCAAGGTATCAGTGGCTGCTGGCCGAGGCGTCTTCGGCCGAGGCCGCAGGCGGATCCTCCTGTGGCAGGTAAAGGGTGAAGGTGGTGCCCTGGCCGGGGATGCTTGCTACCTGTACATCGCCCCCGGACTGCTTGGCAAAACCGAACACTTGCGACAACCCCAGCCCGGTACCTTCACCCGGGGCTTTTGTGGTGAAAAACGGGTCGAAGATGCGTTCCAGCAGTTCGGCGGCAATACCCACACCGCTGTCGCTCACCGATATCGCCGCGAACCGGGCTGGCGGTGAAGGCTGGCCGCGCAGGGCAGGCAGGCGCCGGTCAGCCTGCAGGCGCAGCAGCAAGGTGCCTTCGCCGGCCATGGCGTCGCGCCCGTTGAGCATCAGGTTGATCACCGCGGTTTCCAGCTGACTGACGTCGGCGCGGATGTGGCACGCCGTCTGCGGTAGTTGCAGCTCGACCTGGATGCGCGCCCCGGTGGCGGTGTCGAGCATGTCGGCCATGGCCTCCAGCCGTGGCCCGGCCTCGAACACTTCGGGGCTGAGGGCCTGGCGGCGGGCGAAGGCCAGTAGCTGCCCGGTCAGTTTGGCACCACGGTGGACCGTGTCAGATATGGTCTTGATGTAGCGCTCGCGGCGTTTTTCATCAAGGTTGGGGCGCTGCAGAAAGTGCAACGACGAGCGAATGATGGTCAGCAGGTTGTTGAAGTCGTGTGCCACGCCACCGGTCAACTGGCCGATGGCTTCCAGCTTCTGGGCCTGGCGCAACACTGCCTCGGTGTGCACCAACTGGGTGGTGCGCTCGTCGACGCGGTGTTCGAGGGTGGCATTCAGCGCCTCCAGTGCAGTCATGGCCTCACGCACTTCGGCATGGGCCTGAACCCGCTGGATATGCGCCCAGCAACGCTCGGTCACTTCGCTGATCAGCGCCTGTTCGTAGTGTGTCCATGTGCGCGGTACGTTGTCATGGATCGCCATCAGTGCGATGAGGCGGCCGCCTTTGATCAGCGGCATGCAGATGGTGGCGGTAATGCCGATGTCCTGGAAGGTGGCGGCTTCGTCGGCGGCCAGTTCACTGAGGTTGTCGTTGATCACCAGTGGCAGGCCGCTGCGCAGGCGGCTGAGTGCCAGGCGGCCAAAGTCGTGCAGTTGGTACTGGCCCACCAGCCTCGGCGAGCCGGGGGCCACCGCGTCGCCACAGATGGTAAAACCGTCCTCGTCAGCGTCCATCACCGCATACGCGCAACTGGAAAGGCTCAGGTGCTCCACCATCATGCGCGTGGTGGTGTCCAGGATCTGGTCCGCGGCGGTGGCGTCGGCTATGGCACGGCCGAGTGCGTCGAGAAAGTTGAGGCGCCTGTTGGCGAGCACGCTGGTGGTGGTTTCGGTGACCGTGTCGAGCATGCCCAGCACCTCGCCATCAAGGCCGCGAATCGGGCTGTAGCAGAAGGTGAAATAGGCCCGCTCCGGGCCGCCGTTGCGTTCGATGATCAGCGGAAAGTCTTCGATGTACACCGCTTCGCCAGCCAGGGCACGGTCAGCCATGCTGCCAATGTCGGCCCAGGCTTCCTGCCACACGTCGCGGAAGGGGATGCCAAGGGCCAAGGGCTTGCGCCCGAGAATCTGGGTGAAGGCATCGTTGTGCAGGGTGAGCAGGTCCGGGCCCCAGAGTACGGCCTGCGGGAAGCGCGAGGCCAGGCACAGGGCCATGGTGGTCTTCAGCGCATCGGGCCAATGTTCCAGTGGGCCCAGGGGGGTGTTTGCCCAGTCGTGGTTGCGGATGCGTTCGGCCATCAGCCCGCCGCCGTCTAGCCATTTCGCCATGTGCTCTTTCGGTCCTTTAACTCAAGGCTTTTAGGGTGCACCGAGAATAGACGGTTGGCGAGGGTTTTGTGGTGGCCTGTGCTAGCGAATGAAGTGCACCTTGCCGGTGTCATCATTGCCCATGTAGATCCCATACACCCCAGCCTGCCGCTCAAGGATGTAGCGCTCGAGAATCTGCCGGATTGCTGGGTAATAGATCTCGTCCCACGGAATCTCGTCGGGTTCGAAGAACTTGTATGCCAGGGTCTCCGGCCCATACTGCCCGGTTTCTTCGGTGACGCTGGCCCGGAAGATGATGTACACCTCGCTGATTTTCGGCACGCTGAAGATGGAGTAGGGCGAGACGATGTCGGCACGCACGCCGCTTTCTTCCCAGACCTCGCGCAGGGCAGCCTGCTCGGTGGTTTCACCAGCCTCCATGAACCCGGCCGGCAAGGTCCAGGTGCCGGGGCGCGGCGGGATGGCGCGCTGGCACAACAGGTACTTGCCATCGCGCTCGATGATGCAGCCGGCGATGATCTTCGGGTTGATGTAGTGGATGTAGCCGCAGCCGGTGCAGTGCAGGCGTTCGTGGGTGTCGCCTGTGGGAACGCCCCGGGCCAGTTCCGTGGTGCAGTGCGGGCAGTAGCGCGGGGCGTTGGGCATGATCAGCGGCCTATGCGGGGTTCCTTCAGGGCCAGGGGCTCGACAATGTCGCGCACCTTGGCGTTGTCATCCTGCTTCTGGCGCAGGTAGTCCAGGGCCACCTTGGCGGCAGCGCGGACGTGGTCGACCGAGGCCTGGTGGGCCACCAGCGGGTCGCCACCCTTGATCGCTTCGACGATCTTTTCCATTTCGCGGTTGCTGGCGCCACGGCGGTTTTCCTGCGAGACCGAGGTGGCGCGCAGGTAGCTGATGCGTGCCTGCAACTGGCGCAGCTGCTGGGCCGCTACCTGGTTGCCAGAGCCTTCCAGCAGCACATCGTAGAAACCTTGTACCGAATCCAGCACCTGTTGCAGCTCGCCTTCTTCCAGCGCTTCGCGGTTCACTTCCAGCGCGCGTTCCAGGGCACGGATGTCCTTGGCCTTGGCGTTGAGGGTGAACAGCTGCACGATCAGGCCTTCGAGCACACAGCGCAGCTCGTAGATGTCGCGGGCGTCTTCCAGGGTGATGATGGCGACACGCGGGCCTTTGGCGTCGGCGAATTCCACCAGGCCTTCGGATTCCAGGTGGCGCAGGGCTTCGCGCACCGAAGTACGGCTGACCCCGAGGCGGTCGCAGAGGTCGCGCTCGACCAGGCGGTCGCCTGGCAGCAGGTGGAAGTTCATGATTGCGGCGCGCAGCTTGTCTAGCACGATTTCGCGCAGGGTAACGGGGTTGCGGTTGACCTTGAAGCTGTCGTCGAGTGGCTGGCGTTTCATCAGGTGCGCTCTTTATGAGGCTGTTGCGCCAACATCGCGGAACGCCCCGAACCGAGGCTTTCCATGCAGTGGTTCGAACAGCCCGTTGTTAACGGGTTGACTCCGCATCGGCTTCGGCAAACGCTTCACGGGCCAGGCGGAAACTGTCCACCGCCGCGGGTACGCCGCAATAAATGCCGACCTGGAGCAGAATTTCGCGAATCTGTTCACGGCTCAGGCCATTGCGCAATGCGCCGCGAATGTGCAGCTTGAGCTCGTGGGGCCGGTTGAGCGCGGAAATCATGGCCAAGTTTATCATGCTGCGCTCTTTGAGCGACAAGCCTTCGCGGCCCCAGACGTGGCCCCAGCAGTATTCAGTGACCAGTTCCTGCAACGGCTTGGTGAACTCGTCGGCGTTCTGGATCGAGCGGTTGACGTAATCCTCCCCTAGCACCTGGGTGCGGATCTGCAGGCCTTTCTCGTACTTCTCGTTACTCATGTGCCGTACTCCGGAAGAAAAAAGGGAACGGGGGCCGCTTTGCGGCCCATCGCCGGCAAGCCAGCTCCTACAGGGACTGCACAGGACCAGAGGCCTGCGCAATTCCTGTGGGAGCTGGCTTGCCGGCGATGGGCTGCAAAGCAGCCCCGGCGGTCTCAAGGTCAGCCCAGGGGCGGCAGGGCGCCCAGTTTGCCTTTGTGGTAAACCATCGGCGTCACCGGCTCGGCCGGCAGCACCAGGTTCTTCACCGCACCGACGATGATCGCGTGGTCACCGCCGTCATATTCGCGCCACAGTTCGCACTCGATGATCGCTGTCGCCTTGGCCAGCAGCGGGTTGCCCAGCTCGCTCAAGTGCCACTCGACGCCCTTGGCCTTGTCCTTGCCCTTGCCGGCAAAGGCATAGGCCTCGGCGGTCTGTTCGGCGGACAGCAGGTGAATCGCGAACTGCTTGCTGTCACGCAGGATCGGGTAGGTGTCGGAGGCGTAGTTGGGGCAGAACAGTACCAGCGCCGGGTCGATCGACAACGCGCTGAAGGCGCTGGCGGTGATGCCGACGATGGCGCCGTCGGCGTCCAGGGTGGTGACTACCGTGACGCCGGACGGGAAAGAGCCCATCACGTCTTTGTAGATGCCGGGTTCGATCATCTCGTGTTCCTCCTAGCGCATCACGAACGGGTCGGGCATCGGCGCGGTGGACAAGTTGATCCACACGGTCTTCAGCTCGGTATAGGCCAGCACCGAATCGATGCCGCTCTCGCGGCCGTAGCCGCTGTTCTTGAAACCACCGATCGGCGCCATGGCCGACACGGCGCGGTAAGTGTTGACCCAGATGATCCCCGAACGCACGTCGCGGGCCAGGCGATGGGCACGGCCCAGGTCACGGGTCCAGATGCCGGCGGCCAGGCCGAATTGCGAGTCGTTGGCGATTGCCAGGGCCTCTTCCTCGGTCTTGAAGCGGATGACCGCGGCGACAGGGCCAAACACTTCTTCCTGCATGATGGTCATCGAGTTGCTGTCGCACTCGAACAGGGTCGGCTCGTAGAACCAGCCGTCACCCTCGACCTCGGCACGCTTGCCGCCCATGTGCAATTTGGCGCCTTCGGCCTTGGCCGCAGCCACCAGGCCTTCGACCACGGCCAGCTGCTGTGCGGTGGCCATGGGGCCCATTTCGCTGGCGTCGTCTTGCGGGTTGCCGATGCGGATGCGCTTGGCGCGGGTAATCAGGCGCTCTACGAATTCGTCGAAGATCTCGTCCTGCACCAGCAGGCGCGAACCGGCCACGCAGCTTTGCCCGGAGGCGGCATAGATACCGGCCACGGCACCGTTGATGGCGCTGTCCAGGTCAGCGTCGGCGAAGATGATGTTCGGCGACTTGCCGCCCAGCTCCAACGACAGCTTGGCGAAGTTCTCGGCACTGCTGCGTACCACGTGGCGGGCGGTTGCAGCGCCGCCGGTGAAGGCGATCTTGCGCACCAGTGGGTGGCGGGTCAGGGCCGCGCCGGTGGTTGGGCCGTAGCCGGTGACCACGTTGACCACACCGGCCGGGAAGCCGGCTTCGAGGGCCAGGCGGGCCAGCTCGAGGATGGTCGCCGAGGCATGCTCGGAGGGTTTGAGCACGATGGTATTGCCCGCAGCCAGGGCCGGGGCCAGCTTGATCGCGGTGAGGTACAGCGGGCTGTTCCACGGGATGATCCCGGCAACCACGCCGATGGGCTCGTGCACGGTGTAGGCGAACAGGTCGGGCTTGTCCAGCGGCAGGGTGCCGCCTTCAAGCTTGTCGGCCAGGCCTGCGGTGTAGTGGAAGAACTCTGGCAGATAGCCGACCTGGCCGCGGGTTTCGCGGATCAGCTTGCCGTTGTCACGGCTTTCCAGCTGGGCCAGGTGTTCCTTGTTCTCGGTAATCAGGTCACCCAGGCGACGCAGCAGCTTGCCACGCGCAGTGGCGGTTATGCTGCGCCATTCCTTGCTGTCGAAGGCACGCTGGGCGGCCTGCACGGCCAGCTCGACGTCGGTTTCGTCAGCGTCGGGAAGCTGCGCCCAGGCTTGGGCGGTGGCCGGGTTGAGGCTGTCGAAGGTCTTGCCGCTCTGGGCATCGCGCCATTGGCCGTCGATGCACATCTGGAAACGAACGAGGGTCATGCAACAATCCCCTTGGCGGATTCGGTGAGGGTGCGGGCTTGCGCGAGGAAGTCCAGCAGCATCTTGTTGACTTCACGGGGTGCTTCTACCGGCATCATATGCCGTTGCTCGGCGAGGACCACACTGTGCGCACCCGGAATGCTGGCGGCGAGCTGGCGGGTCATGGCCGGGGTGGAGCCCGAGTCGAGTTCGCCCGTGGCGATCAGCGTCGGCACCTGAATGCTGCCCAGGTCGCCGGCGCGGTACATGTCCTGGGTGGCAAACAGCGAATACGTGGTGTGGTAGCCCTGCGGGTCGTTGCTCGCCAGCACCTGGCGAATGGCGGCGACCTGCGCCGGGTTGGCTGCCTTGTATTCACGGCTGAACCAGCGGTCGAGGGCAGCATCGACGTTGGCGTCGGGGCCCAGCTCCGCTGCCTGGGCAGCGCGGGCGATCACGCCGGCACTCTGCTCGGGGGTGCGGTTGAACACGCTGTTGAGCACGACCAGTGCAGCCAGGCGCTGCGGGTAGTTAAGGGCAAAGGCACGGGCAACCAGCCCGCCCATGGAGAAGCCAATCACGGTCGCTTGTTGAATTTGCAGGTGGTCGAGCAGTTCGGCGAGCTGGTCGGCGTAGCCTTCCAGTGGCGTGTCGGCAGCCGGTACGCGGCTTTGACCGTGGCCGAGCATGTCGTAGGCGATGACACGGTAGTCGTTGGCCAGGCCAACGATCTGACCGCCCCACATTTCCTTGTTCAGGCCCACGCCGTGGATCAGTACCACGGGTTGGCCTTGGCCTACGGACAGGTAGCTGGTGCCGGCAGGTGTACGTTCAGCGACAGGCTGAATCATGGAGGGCGCTCCTTGAAGGTCGGGCACGGCGGGAAAGCACGCCACGCCCCGGCCCGTCTTGGTTGTTGTTATTGAGCGTTGGCTTTTTCGGCAGCCAGTTCTTCCAGGTCGATGTAGCGGTTGCCGATGCGCGGGTGCAGGCGGCCGCCGTCGGCAGCGCCAAGCACCACGACGATTTCATCGGCGCGCGGGGCGTCTTCGATCTGCATTTCCAGGGTGATGTAGTGCGAACGCAGGCCTTCGTCGTCCTTTTGCATCATCGGGATCTGAATCGAGGTGCCAGGGCCGCCGCGCTTGTTGGTGAAGCTCAGGTAGCTCTTGGCCTGTACCGCTTCGCGGTAGTGGTTGCCGAAGCGCAGGGTGTGGATCACGGCCGAGGCGTGCTCGATTTCGCCGTCGGCGCCGACCACAGCAGCTTTACCGTAGGCTTCGATCTTGTCGGCACCGCCGATGGCAGCGGTGAGGCGCTCGACCATCAGTGCACCCAGCTCCGAGCAGTTGGCGCGGATTTCCGGCTTCAGATCTTCAACAAAACCGCGACCGGCCCATGGGTTCTTGATCACCACGGCCAGGCCGACCATGGTCACCGGCTTGTCGGTGGCCTTGCCGCCTTCGATGCGGGTCTCTTCGGAGTAGGTGACGATCTTGCGGATTTCGAAACTCATGGGTGGCTCCTGGTGAGGGTTATCAGCTCTTGTTGTCTGATGGTATACCATAATATTTGTTGTGCAAGAGGTGTCTGGAAATTTCTCTTGATGGGGGGACGAAAGGTGGCCTGATGCCTTGATTTCTCTGCTGTCTGTACTGGCCTCTTCGCGGGCTTGCCCGCTCCCACAGGGACTGCACAGGTTTCAAAAAAAAGCCCGCTCACGCAGGCCGAAGGGGCCCACGGGAGCGGGCGCGTCCCGCAATGATTCAGGCAATGGGAATTCAGGCGAACGCCGGCACTACTTCCTTGATGAACAGCTCCAGCGACTTCTTCTTCTCGGCGTGGGGCAGGCTGTTGTCGCACCAGAAGCTGAACTCGTCGACGCCGAGTTCCTGGTAGTACTTGATGCGCGCGATGATTTCTTCCGGGGTGCCGATCATGGTGTTCTTGCGGATGTTCTCCAGCTGGAACGCCGGCACCTCGGCAAACTTCGATTCCGGGCTCGGCTCCAGAAAGCCGTTGACCGGAACAGTCTTGTTGCCGAACCAGGCATCAAAAGTGCGATAGAAGCGCGAGATGGCCTGCGCGCCGACTTTCCAGCCATCCGGCTCGGCCGGGCTATGCACGTGGGTGTGGCGCAGCACCATCAGTTGTGGGCGCGGCACGTCCGGGTTGTTGTCCAGAGCGGCCTGGAACTTGTTCTTCAGGTCCAGCACTTCTTCGTCACCCTTCATCAGCGGGGTGACCATGACATTGCAGCCGTTGGCCACGGCGAAGTTGTGCGAATCGGGGTCGCGGGCAGCGATCCACATCGGCGGCGTCGCGTTGAACGGCTTCGGCACGCTGGTGGAGGTGGGGAACTTGTAGACTTCGCCGTCATGGGCGTAGTCACCTTCCCACAACTTGCGTACCACCGGCACCATCTCGCGCAGCGCTTTGCCGCCGTCGGTGGCCGGCATGCCATTGGCCATGCGGTCGAACTCGAACTGGTAGGCGCCACGGGCCAGGCCCACTTCCATGCGGCCGTTACTGATCACGTCGAGCAGGGCGCATTCGCCGGCGACGCGGATCGGGTTCCAGAACGGCGCGATGATGGTGCCGGCGCCCAGGCGGATTTTTTCAGTGCGCGCGGCCAGGTAAGCCAGCAGCGGCATCGGGCTTGGCGAAATGGTGTACTCCATGGCGTGGTGTTCGCCAATCCACACGGTGCTGAAACCGCCGTCTTCGGCCATCAGGGTCAGTTCGGTCAGGTCTTCGAACAACTGGCGGTGGCTGACCTGTTCATCCCAACGTTCCATGTGTACGAACAACGAAAATTTCATGGGGCTTTCCTCAACGCTTGAAAGGGGCTGGCGCCTGGCAGGGTGGGCACCAGTGGTCACGATTCAGAATAGGCTTCAGGCAAATGCCGGCAGGCTGGCCATCTTGCCGCGGCAGTACACCATCGGCCGTGGCGCTTCTTCGGGCACGATCAGGTTATGCACCTTGCCGACCATGATGGCGTGGTCGCCACCTTCATATTCACGCCACAGTTCGCATTCGATAACGGCGGTGGCACCGGCCAGGATCGGGTTGCCCAAGTCGCTCATGGACCACTCGATGCCGCTGGCCTTGTCCTTGCCCTTCTTGGCAAACGCATAGGCTTCGGCCTGTTGTTCACCGGAGAGCAGGTGAATGGCAAAACGCTTTTGCTTGATCAGCACTGGGTAGGAGTCGGAGGTGTAGTTGGGGCAGAACAGCACCAGCGGCGGGTCCATCGACAGGGAGGAGAAGGCGCTGGCGGTCAGGCCGACAACCGAGCCGTCGTCGTCCAGGGTGGTGATGACGGTAACGCCGGACGGGAAGGAGCCCAGGACGTTCTTGTAGACGGTTGCGTCGATCATCGGGAGTACCTCTAAAAGGCTGCGGTGGTCCGCGGTTTTTATCGTTGATGTGTCTGATGGTATACCGTAATACCTATTTTGCAAGCGGAATTTTCAAGCAAGGGTATTGTGCGATAAACGGCTCGAAGCCACGTGGAACGTGGCTTAGAGCGGTGAGGCGGTTTGTCGCAGGGGTTTCCAAAGCAGATCAGTGGACGCTTTTTCGTGCGGATCAGTGTTGTCAAAAGTTTGGAATACCATAATATGGTCCGCAGCTGAGAGGCCGCCTAGATGCGGTTTCCTTACAAAGATAAAAACGACCTTTCGAGCTGAATCCTATGTCCCAACCGTCATCGCAACACCAGTTTGTCGAGAATCACACGGTCGATTACGTTCCACCTGCCGAGCGCCACGGGAAGGCGCGCGACCTGTTCACCCTCTGGTTCAGTACCAACATTGCGCCACTGCCTATCGTCACCGGCGCCATGGTGGTCCAGGTGTTCCACCTGAACCTCTTGTGGGGGCTGATCGCCATTGTGCTGGGCCATCTGGTCGGGGGCGTGGTCATCGCCCTGGCCTCTGCGCAGGGACCGCAGCTGGGCATTCCACAGATGGTGCAAAGCCGTGGCCAGTTCGGCCGCTACGGCGCCTTGCTGATCGTGTTCTTCACCGCACTGATCTATGTCGGCTTCTTTATTTCCAACATCGTCCTCGCGGGCAAGACCATTCACGGCATTGCCCCGAGCATGCCGATGCCGGGCGCGATCGTGATCGGTGCCCTGAGCGCCACGGCCATTGGCGTGATCGGCTACCGCTTCATCCATGTCCTGAACCGCATCGGTACCTGGGTGATGGGCTCTGCGCTGCTGGCGGGCTTCATCATGATGTTCGCCCAGGAGCTGCCGGCGGACTTCTTCAGCCGTGGTGCGTTCAACCTGTCGGGCTTTATCGCCACGGTGTCGCTGGGCACCATCTGGCAGATCAGCTTCTCGCCGTACACGTCCGACTATTCGCGTTACCTGCCGCGTGAAGTAGGCATTGCCAAGCCGTTCTGGGCCACTTACTTCGGTGCGACCCTGGGCACCATCCTGTGCTTCAGCTTCGGTGCCGTGGCGGTGCTCTGCGTGCCGGAAGGTACCGATGCCATGGACGCGGTAAAGCAAGCCACCGGCTGGCTGGGCCCAATTCTGATGGTGCTGTTCCTGCTCAATATCATCAGCCACAACGCCCTCAACCTGTATGGCGCAGTGCTGTCGATCGTTACCGCGATCCAGACCTTCTTTGCCAAATGGACGCCGAGCATCAAGGTGCGGGTAATCCTGGCCTCGGTGATTCTGGTGGGTTGCGGGATGGTTGCACTGAACGCCTCGGCGGACTTCATCGGCCACTTCATCGGCCTGATCCTGGCGCTGCTGCTGGTGCTTGTGCCGTGGGCTTCGATCAACCTGATCGACTTCTACCTGATCAAGAAGGGCCAGTACGACATCGCCTCGATCTTCAGTGCTGACGGCGGTATCTATGGCCGCTTCAACCACCACGCGATCATTGCTTATGCCTGCGGCATCGTGGTGCAGCTGCCGTTTGCCAATACGGCGCTTTATGTGGGGCCGTATTCGAACATTGTCGAAGGGGCGGACTTGTCCTGGCTGTTCGGGCTGATTGTTACGGTGCCGTTGTATTACTGCCTGGCGACCCGCGGCAAGGCTGCCGAGCAGGCGGGGCGGGTTGTGAGTGTCAACGACTGATAGATTGAGGTTGCTGAAACAGGGGCTGCTCTGCAGCCCATCGCCGGCAAGCCAGCTCCCACAGTGATGGCGTACCCTTCAAGGGCAACGTAGAACCTGTGGGCGCTGGCATGCCGAGCAGGCGGGGCGGGTTGTGAGTGTCAACGACTGATAGATTGAGGTTGCTGAAACAGGGGCTGCTCTGCAGCCCATCGCCGGCAAGCCAGCTCCGACAATGATGGCGTACCCTTCAAGCGCAACATAGAACCTGTGGGAGCTGGCTTGCCGGCGATGGGCCGCACCGCGGCCCCGGCTATGTCCGATCAAACCTTGAACTGTGCCACCATGCCATTCAGGTCCACAGCCAACCGCGACAGGTCCTGTGCCGCCGCACTGGTCTGGTTGGCCCCAGCCGATGTCTGCATCGCCAAGTCGCGAATGTTCACCAAATTGCGGTCCACTTCGCGCGCCACCTGCGCCTGCTCCTCCGAAGCGCTGGCAATCACCAGGTTGCGCTGGTTGATCGAAGCAATCGCCTCGGCAATCACTTCCAATGCCTGACCGGCGCCCTGGGCCACTTCCAGCGTGCCCGTCGCACGTCCCTGGCTGCTGTGCATCGCCGTCACGGCCCGCTCGGTACCGTTCTGGATGCCGGCAATCATCTGCTCGATCTCGGCCGTCGACTGCTGGGTGCGGTGGGCGAGGGCGCGGACTTCGTCAGCCACCACGGCAAAGCCACGGCCTGCCTCGCCAGCGCGGGCTGCCTCGATGGCGGCGTTCAGTGCCAGCAGGTTGGTCTGCCCGGCAATCGCGCCGATCACATCCAGCACACGGCTGATCTCATTGGCATTGTTGGCAAGCTGTTCGATCTCGGCCGAGGTGCCGGTCACATCGGCCACCAGGTGCTGGATGGACGCCAGTGCCTGGTTGACCCGGTCGCGGCCATCGCGGGTGGTCTGGTCGGCGCCTTTGGAGGCATCGGCGGTGCTGACCGCATTGCTGGCCACTTCCTCGACCGCTGCGGTCATCTGGTTGACAGCCGTGGCGGCCTGGTCAATTTCGGCACTCTGCTGGTGCAGGCCGCGGCTGGTGTCTTCGGTGACGGTGTGCAGTTCTTCCGAGGCTGAGGCCAACTGGTCGGACGAGGCGGCGATCTTGCGGATGGTGTCGCGCAGGCTGCCTTGCATGCGGCTCAGGGCACGCAGCAGCAAGGCGGGCTCGTCGCGGCCGGTAACGCGTATTTCCTGGGTAAGGTCGCCGGTGGCCACACGCTCGGCGACGGCCACCGCATCGGCCAGGGGCACCACGATGCTGCGAGTCAGCACGGTAGCCATCGCGGCGAGGGCAAGCATGATCACAAGCAACGAGAAGATGATGGCGGTGAAAGCTTCGTCTGCTACATCGCTGCTGCGCTGTGAGGCATCTTCGGCACCCTTGCTGTTGTAGTCGATCAGCGCCGTCAAGGCCTTCATCATGCTGTCGGCACGCTGGGTGAGCGGGCCGCTGATCTGCTGCTTCGCTTCATCCATGCGGCCTGCGGCAATGTCCTGCAGCACTTCTACTTGCAGTTTGAGGTACTGCTGATACGCGTCATTGAAGGCGTTGAACAGGGCGCGGTCGTCGGCGGCGATGATGGTGTCGGCGTAGTCTTTCAAACCGTCCTTGAGCTCGGCATTGATGCCATCGAGCATCTGCAGGTTGCGAGAACGTTCGGCGGGGTTGTCGTCCAGCGCGGCGCGCAGGGTGACGGCGCGGGCGCGCCCGAGGTTGCTGCTGATGTCACCCAGCGCTACCACGGCGGGCATCCAGGTGACCCGGATTTCGTCGGTGGCCTTGTCCATCTGGCGGGTTTCGTAAAGTGCGGTAAGGCCCATGAACAGGACCAGGGTGCCCAACAGGGCGAATACGCTGGCAGCGCGAATGCCGATCTTCAAATTCCGTAACTGCATGGAATGCTCCTTGACGGTGGCGTGCAGGCGTCAGGAGCTGGCCGCAAAGCCAGGACACCGAGGTGGCGCCAGGCTCTTGATGCACTGCGGGTTAGTAGATTTTTCTCACCCTCTTGCATGTTTTTTCTTTGAATGATGCCATATGGCCATCATTGTTGAACAGTCATTCAATGTAACGAAATAATTGACAAAACCGTCATTTTTTGACGGTTTTGTCAGGTTTTTCACATCAAGCGATCGGAATCATCGGGTCGGCAGCAGCCAGCGCCAAGCTGCGGTCGGCTGCCGGCGGGTAGATCCACACCGAGTTGATCTGACGCTTGAGGTCCTTGCCTTCCTGGCCCTGCAGTTTCAATTCTCGCTCCCAACCTTCGCTGTACGCCGCGCCCCACTCACCCAGGTCGAGGCAGGTGACGTACTTGGGCTGGCGGTAGACCACCGGTGCCACCCCAAGCAGGTCGGCCATGGCGTTGTTGCCACTGTGGCGACCCATAGGGATGGCGTGCTGGCAGGTCATCAGGGCGTGGTTGCCAGCGTCGTCGACAGCAGCCCAGGCGGTATCGCCGGTCGCATAGATGTGGTCCTGGCCAATGACCTTGAGGTGCCCGTCGACCTTGAGCCGGCCGAAGTTGTCACGTTCGCCGGCAACCTGCGCGGTCAGCGGGCTGGCCTTGACGCCGACGGTCCAGATCACGGTGTTGCTGGCGATGTATTCGCCGTTATCCAGAGTTACGCCACCGGCATCGACAGCCACCACCGAGGTGCCAGTCAACCACTGGACGCCAGCAACCTGCGAGGCGGCAACAATCGACGGCTTGATGCCTGCACCCAATGCCGCGCCGATGCTGGCGCCACGGTCTATCAGCAGTACCCGCACATCGGCGTCTGCGAGGATGGCGCGCAGCCGGGTGGGCATTTCGGTGGCCGTTTCGATGCCGGTGAAACCACCGCCGCAGACCACCACGGTATTGCGGGCAGGTGAAGCGGGCAGGGCGGCCAGGCCCGTCAGATGCTGCTCGAGGCGTACGGCCGACGCCATCTTGTCGACGTCGAAGGTGTGCTCGGCCAGGCCCGGAACTGCCGGGCGTGCTACCTCACTGCCAGCGGCGAGGATAAGGCGGTCGTAGCTGATCTGCTGGCGCTGGCCTTGGCTGTCGATGTAGCTGACGGTGCGTGCATCGGCGGCGATGGCTTCGGCGTTACCGGTGATGAAATGCACGCCCACCGCATTGAACAGCTCACCTACGGGGGCCTTCAACGTGTGTGCGTTGGCCTCGTAGAAGCGCGGGCGAATGTGCAGTTCCGCTTGCGGCGCGAGCACGCTGATGCTCAGGTCGTCGCGCTGGGCCTGGTCGAGTAGCCGGGCGGCGCTCAGGGCGCTCCACACACCGGCAAAGCCGGCACCGATGATCAGGATGTTGGATTTCATGCAGGTGCTCCGCAAAGGTCGGGGATGAAAACGTTGGCTTCGATCACACGATAGGTGCCGCTCGAATAACTACGACTCTATTAGTCGTAGTTTATCTCTGCAAGGTTTTTTTCATCATTGCGATGAGGCGAGCCTCAGGACGGGCGTACGCAACGGCCCTATTTCGTGCTGTCGTGACTGCCGCAGCCAGGGCCGCAAACCTTGCTATCCCCACCCCCATCCGTTATAGATAAGAAAGAAACCATAAAGAAAAGAGGCCATTTCAGCCCCCCATGCACGAGATCACACGTATCTTCCGCCCCTCAGGCCCCCATTTCGCGCCCTGCGCAGATGGATATGGGCCCGCCCCCATGACCCTCTCTCCGCTTTCGAGCCTGTACCACGTGTTGTCGATCCCACCGGTCAAGCTCCTGCTGACCCAGATGCGCAAACGCCCCGTCCCTCCACCTGCACCGTAGCGCCTGAATTCCACCACCCCCGGCCTTTTGCCGTATGGGGTTGGGGAGCCTTTGCATTTTTTTCAGCGTTCAACTGTTCAGGAATCACTATGACTCTTCGTGTCGCTATCATCGGTGCCGGCCCGTCCGGCCTTGCGCAACTGCGTGCCTTCCAATCCGCCCATGCCCAGGGCGCACCCATGCCCGAAATCGTATGTTTCGAAAAGCAGGCCGACTGGGGTGGTATGTGGAACTACACCTGGCGCACCGGCCTCGACCAGCATGGCGAGCCGGTGCACGGCAGCATGTACCGCTACTTGTGGTCCAACGGCCCCAAGGAATGCCTGGAGTTCGCCGACTACAGCTTCGATGAGCACTTTGGCCGGCCGATTTCCTCGTACCCGCCGCGCGAGGTGCTGTGGGACTACATCCAAGGCCGCGTGAAGAAGGCCGGCGTGCGCGACTACATCCGCTTCAATACGGCGGTCAAGAACGTCAGCTTCGATGAAAACACCCGCGAGTTCACCGTCAGCGCCCATGACTACAGCGCGGGGCTTGGCATCGAGCAGGTGTTTGATTATGTGGTGGTGGCCAGCGGGCACTTCTCTACCCCGCACGTGCCGGAGTTCGAAGGCTTCGAGCGGTTCACCGGGCGTATCCTGCACGCCCACGACTTTCGCGAAGCGATGGAATTCAACGGCCAGGACCTGCTCATTGTCGGCAGCAGCTATTCGGCCGAAGACATCGGGTCGCAGTGTTACAAGTACGGCGCGCGCTCGATCACCACGGCTTACCGTACCCAACCGATGGGCTACAAATGGCCCAAGGGCTGGGAAGAGCGCCCGCAACTGGTGCGCGTTGAAAACGATCTGGCGTTTTTCGCCGATGGGTCGAACAAGCGCGTGGATGCAATCATCCTGTGCACGGGCTACCAGCATCACTTCCCGTTCCTGCCCGATGAACTCACCCTCAAGACCAACAACCGCCTGTGGCCTGCCGGGTTGTACCAAGGCGTGGTGTGGGAGCAGAACCCGCAGTTGCTCTACCTGGGCATGCAGGACCTCTGGTACAGCTTCAACCTGTTCGATGCGCAGGCCTGGTTTGCTCGCGACTACATGCTGGGGCGCATCAAGCTGCCGACCAAGGCGTGCATGCAGGCCGACAGTGCGCGCTGGCGCGAGGATGAGGAGCAGCTGGCAACCACTGCTTCGATGTATGAATTCCAGGGCCGATACATCAAGCACCTGATCGAGCAGACGGATTACCCGCGTTTTGACATCGATGCGGTCAACCGCATCTTCCTGCAATGGAAGACCGACAAGAAGCACGACATCATGGGCTACCGTGACAAATCGTACCGCTCGGTGATCACCGGCACCAAAGCGGTACCACACCATACCCGCTGGATGCAGGCCATGGACGACTCGCTGCAGGAGTACCTGCGCGAAACGGATGGCAAGCAAGGCGAGGTGAAGGTGCTGCGCGGGTAGCTGCCGGACCGGCCAGCACGATCAGGATGCGTGCAAGCGGGGAAGTGTTTTGCCGTACCGACGCTCCCCGCGTATCATTTGCGACATGGTTGGTCGGAGATTGATATGTCGCTTTACAGTGCTGGCGTCGAATACGGCATCCATTGCCTGCTGTTTCTGGTAGGCGAGGGCGGTGACAGCCGTGATTCCAGTGTGCGCGACCTGGCCCAGTTGCAAGGCGTGCCGCAGGAATACCTGGCCAAGGTCTTCACCAAGCTGGCGCGTGCCGGGTTGGTGGCCGCCACCGAAGGCGTGCGCGGTGGCTTCCGCCTGGCACGACCGGCGGCTGAAATCACCGTGCTGGATATCGTCAACGCCATCGACGGGCCGAAGAAGATTTTCGATTGCCGCGAGATTCGCGAACGCTGCACGCTGTTCGAGGGCTCGCCGCCCGCTTGGGCGACGGAGGGCACCTGTGCGATTCATGCCGTGATGCTGGGGGCGCAGAAGCGCATGGAAGAGGCGTTGGCGCAGCAGACCATCCTCGACCTGGCGCGGCGTTTCGGGCGCAAGGCCCCGGCCGAGTTCGGTCAACAGGTGAATAGCTGGATGGAGGAGCGGCGCGAGGGTAAAGGTGGCGGGGACATACCGGTCAGCCAGGTCTGAATATGTTATCTGTACCGGCCTATTCGCGGGTGAACCCGCTCCCACAGGTACTTCACAGGTCTTGAAAGCTGTGGTGACCCTGTGGGAGCGGGTTCACCCGCGAATAGGCCGGTACAGGAGTCACGCTTTCAGCGACCCTCATGCTGGCGCCGATAGGCCCCCGGCTGCACCCCCACCGCCTTGGCAAACGCCCTGGTAAACGCTGCCACCGACTGATACCCCACCTGCGCACCCACCTGCTCCACGGTATTCCCCGCCCGCAGCAACTGGCTGGCATGGCGCATGCGCAGCGCCAGCAGCACTTGCCCCGGCGATTGCCCGGCCAGTTCATTGAAGCGCTTGAAAAACGCCGACCGCGACAAGCCGGTGCAGGCGGCCATGCTCTCCAGTGTCCAGGCTTGCCCCGGTTGTTCGATCAACTGTTCCAGCAACCCGGCAAATGCCGGCTGGCGGGCGAGGGCGACCAGCCCGCCCAGTGGCCGCCCGGCAATGACCTGCTGGCGCAGCACGTACAGGAACAACAGGTGCGTCAGGCGCTCCAGCAACGTCTGCGACGGGGCGGCGGCCCGCCGGCATTCTTCCAGAATGAGCTCGAACAGCGCCCGCGCCGCACTGCCGGCGGGGTCTTCGGCGCCCAGCAGGATCCAGTCGGCCAGGCCTTCGACAAGCAGTGAAGACAGGCCGGACTGGAAATGGAAGAAGCCACAAACCAGCCCGACGCCGTCGCTGGCTTCGCTATCCAGTGCCTGCATGGCCTGGCGCGGTTGGGCGCAGGCGTCGACCGGGTCCTGATCGCTGGACAAGCGATAGGCAAGGTCGCGCAACAGGAATACTGCATCTCCCTTCTCCAGGCGCACCGGTTGCGGCTGGCCGTCGATGTGCAGCCAGCAATGCCCTTGCACTACCAGGTGGAAGCTGGCGCGTCCCATGCCTTGGGTGCTGGCGTGCCAGCCACCGCAGTAGCGGCCGACATGAAACAGGCTGGCATCAAGCTCCAGGCCCTCTAATAACCAATCGACAAGGTGGCTGGACGAAATCATCTAATACAAAGACTCAGGAACAAGGAAAGGCGACTGATGAATATGGAGGGTAATTCTTATAACCAACAGACTGTAGTGACACCCATCAAAGGAGACCACTCCATGTCCTCGCGCATTACTTTACACACGCTGCAGAGTGCTCCGGAAGCGGCCCGGCCGTTTCTCGAGAATGCCCAGAAGAATTCCGGCTTCATCCCCAACCTGCTGGGCGTGCTGGCCAACGCCCCGGCGGCGCTGGAAACCTACGTGACCGTTTCGGCACTCAATGGCAAGTCCGAGCTGAGCCTGGCCGAGCGAGAAGTGGTGCAACTCATTGCTGCCACCCTGCATGGCTGCGATTTTTGCGTGGCCGGCCACACCGCTGTGGCGCTGAACAAGGCCAAGGTGCCGCAGGAGGTGGTCGATGCCCTGCGTGCCCGTGGCGAACTGCCCGATGCCCGTTACGAAACCCTGGCCGCATTTGCTCGCGAAGTGATTGCCACCCGTGGCAATGTCAGCGAGGCCACCTACCAGGCCTTCCGTGAGGCTGGCTTCAGCGAAGGCAACGCGCTAGAAGTGATTTTGGGGGTCAGCCTCGCAACCCTGTGCAACTTTGCTAATGTTTTCGCCCAAACGCCACTCAACGACGAGCTTGGCAAATACCGCTGGCAGCCTTCTGCGTAGCCCGCGTGTGAGAGCGGCCCTGACGCGGTCGTTGTAGAAGCGGCCTTGTGCCGCGAATGGGCCGCCAGGCGGCCCCGGCGTTCAAAAGGAGCAAGACCATGCAAGATTGTGCATTTCGACACTGGCTGGATGCCAATGCCGAGGCAATCGACCGGGGCCTGTGCGAACCGCAGCAGGTGCTGGCGCAGATCGCCGAATCACAGCTGTTGCGCATTGGTGTCGACCCGGCCCTGGGCGGCACGGGCGGGCAGGTGACCGACGCGGTCGAGGCGATTGCCGCCATCGCCAGCCGCTCGTTGGCCGCAGCCTTCGTCTGCTGGGGCCAGCGTGCCTTTATCGAATACCTGCTGCACAGCCCCAACCAGCCCCTGCGCGAGCGCCTGCTGCCGCGCTTGCTGACAGGCGAGCTGGCCGGCGCCACCGGGCTGTCCAACGCCATGAAGTTCCTTTCCGGTATTGAAGCGCTGCAGGTGCGTGGCCGGCCGGCAGCCGATGGCTGGCACCTGGAAGGGCGCCTGCACTGGGTGACCAACCTGCGTAAAAGCGGCTTCGTGGTGGCGGCGGCCATCGAGGATGAGAACGGCGGGGCACCGTTTGTGCTGGCCATTCCTTCTGACGCCCAGGGCCTGGAACGCTCCGACGACTTGCAACTGATGGGCCTGCAGTCGAGCAACACGGCGGCACTGGCCTTCCACCAGGTGCCGTTGGCGCGTGACTGGCTGCTGCACGAGAATGCGCGCGAGTTCCTGCCACGGGTACGCCCGGCATTCCTGGCGCTGCAGTGCGGCATGGCCATCGGCCTGGCGCGACGGGCGCTGGAAGAGGTTCAGGCGCACCTGCACGGTCGCGCCTCGTTCCTCGACGAAGCCCTGCAGGTGCTCAGCGAGCGCCTGGAAAACACCGTCAGCGAGCTCAAGCAGGGCCTGCTCGAAGGCCGCTTCCAGCAACAGCCGGCGGCCTTGTTCAAACTGCGCATCACCTTGGCTGAATGTGCCGCCGATGCAGTCCAGCTAGAGTTGCAGGCCAGCGGCGGCAGGGCCTACCTCAACGAGTATGGCGAAGGCTTCGCCCGCCGCTGGCGTGAGTCGGCCTTTGTGCCGATCGTCACCCCCAGCCTGGTGCAATTGCGCGCCGAACTGCAACGCCAGGCGGGCGCGGCATGAGTGAAGTGTTGCTCGAAGCCCGCGACATCAGCCTGGGCTACCCGCGGGAGGGTGGCTGGCAGCAGGTGCTGGAGCAGTTCGACCTGCAGTTGGCGCCAGGCGAAGTGGTGAGCATTCTTGGCCCTAGTGGCGTCGGCAAATCCAGCCTGCTTCGGGTGCTGGCCGGTCTGCAACAGCCCCGCAGCGGCAGTGTGGCCTTGCACGGCCAGCCGCTGCAGGGCCCGCACCCCCGGCTGGCGGTGGCTTTCCAGGACCCGAGCCTGCTGCCCTGGCTGAACCTGGAAAAGAACGTCGCCTTCGGCCTGGACTTTGCCCGCCAGCCCAAGCTGGCAGCTGACGAGCGGCGCGCGCGCATCGACAATGCGATTGCCGCCGTGGGCCTGGCCCACGCCCGTGGCCAGTACCCGGCGCAGTTGTCCGGTGGCATGGCCCAGCGCACCGCGCTGGCCCGCTGCCTGGCCCGCCAGCCCGAAGTGCTACTGCTCGACGAGCCGTTCGGCGCGCTGGATGAAGTGACCCGCGCCGACATGCAGCAACTGCTGCTGCAACTGATCGCCACCCACAACACCGCGGCGGTACTGATCACCCACGATATTGACGAAGCCCTGCTGCTGTCCGACCGGGTCCTGCTACTGGGCAACCACCCAGCGCACATCCTGGGCCAGTGGCACATGGACCTGCCGCAGCCGCGTACGCAACGGGTCGAAGAACTGGGCGCCCTGCGCATCGAAATCCTCAAAACCCTTCGGCGGGCAAGCCGCACAGTCGAACCTACCTCAACCCCGTTGCCCTCGGAGGCTGTCCATGTGCATGGATGACTGCTGTTCCTCTTCATCGCGTCGTGATTTTCTCAAGCTCGGTGCCATGCTCACGGCCGCTGGTGCGCTGCCATTGCTCTCGAGCCTGCAAGCCCGTGCCGCTTCCGAGCCCGACGCGCCAGTGCGTATCGGCTACCTGCCAATCACCGACGCCACGCCATTGCTGGTGGCGCATAACAACGGCCTGTTCGAGGCCGAAGGCATCAAGGCCGAGCGCCCGGTGTTGCTGCGCAGCTGGGCGCAGGTGATCGAGGCGTTCATCTCCGGGCAGGTCAACGTCATCCACCTGCTGTCGCCGATGACCGTATGGGCGCGCTACGGCAGCAAGGTGCCAGCCAAGGTAGTGGCCTGGAACCATGTGGGCGGCTCAGGCCTGACCGTGGCGCCCGACATAAGCGACATGAAACAGCTCGGGGGCAAGACCGTGGCCATCCCGTTCTGGTATTCGATCCATAACGTGGTGTTGCAGCAGATGCTCAACGACAATGGCCTGACGCCGGTATCGAAGCCGGCCAATGCGCAGTTGGCGGCCAACGAAGTCAACCTGTTGGTGCTGCCACCATCCGACATGCCGCCAGCCTTGGCCAGCAAGCGTATTGCCGGCTACATCGTCGCCGAGCCGTTCAACGCCCTGGCCGAGAACCTCAAGGTTGGCCGCGTGCAGCGCTTTACCGGCGATGTATGGCGCAACCACGCCTGCTGCGTGGTGTTCATGCATGAGCATGACCTGAACAACCGCCCGGAATGGTCGCAGAAGGTGGTGAATGCCATCGTCAAGGCCCAGCACTGGACCCGCGACCACCGCGCCGAAGCCGCTGCGTTGCTGTCCAAGGCCGGCCCCAACAAGTACACCCCGCACGAGCCCGGGGTGCTGGCCAAGGTGCTGGCGCCGGCCACCGAGGACCGTGCCGGCTACGTTGCCAGTGGCGCCATTCGCCATCAGCAGTGGGACGAAAAGCGCATCGACTTCCAGCCATACCCGTTCCCCAGTTACACCGAAGAGCTGGTCAAACGCCTGAAAACCACCTTGATCGAAGGCGACAATGCCTTCCTTGCCGGGCTGGACCCGGCGCAGACAGCCCGCGACCTGGTCGACGATCGCTTCGTGCGTAATGCCATCGCTGCGGTTGGTGGCCCGTCGGTGTTCGGTATTGCCGACAACTTCGAGCGTAGCGAGGAGTTCGCCGTCTGATGCGCACGCATGTCGTACACGCCAGCCTTGGGCTGGCTGGGTTGCTGGCTTTGCTGCTGCTGTGGTGGGCCGGTGTTGCCGTGTTTGGCCAGGCCGAAGGGCTGTCGGCGCGCTTTTCGCCGGCGGCAACCTTGGCCAGCCTGGTCGAGCTGTTGGGGCAGGGTGAGGTTTACGGGCACATCTGGGTCAGCCTCAAGCGCATCCTGGTCGGGTTGCTGCTGGCGCTGCTGATCGGCGTGCCGCTGGGCTTGCTGGTGGGCAGCTACCGGCACCTGGAGGCGGCAACCACCCCGGCGTTCCAGTTTCTGCGCATGATCTCGCCGTTGTCGTGGATGCCGGTGGTGGTGATGTTGATGGGCGTGGGTGACCAGCCGATCTACTTCCTGCTGGCGTTCGCCGCGTTATGGCCGATCTTGCTGAACACCGCGGCAGGGGTGCGGCAACTGGACCCACGCTGGCTGCAACTGAGCCGCAGCTTGAGCGCCACGCGCTGGGAAACCTTGTGCAAGGTGATCGTGCCGGGGGTGATCGGCCACGTGCTGACCGGCGTGCGCCTGGCCATCGGCATTCTGTGGATCGTGCTGGTGCCGTGCGAAATGCTCGGGGTGAGTGCGGGATTGGGGTATTTCATCCTCGATACCCGCGACCGGCTGGCGTATTCCGAACTGATGGCGATGGTGCTGCTGATTGGCGTGCTGGGGTTTGTGCTGGACGCGTTGGCGCGTGCGCTGCATCGGCGCTGGGTGCATGGCTGAGGGGCCAGTGAGGCGCCTTCGCGGGTGAACCCGCTCCCACAGGGATAACGCAGGTTTTGAAGCCTGTGGTGTACCTGTGGGAGCGGGTTTACCCGCGAATAGGCCCTTGGATCAATGCACGGTCTTGCGCTGCCGTACACATTCCAGCGCCTGGGCGGCCAGCTCATCCAGCCGCTCATCGCGCATCTGCTCCGCTTCGATCATTGCATCCTCACCCTGCTGGTTAAGCAGGTAGGTGTGAATCTGCATCACTTCAGCGGTCTGATAAATCGGCGCAATGTCCAGGCGCCCGATCAGCGCACCACTGGCATGGCCGGTACTGCTCATCAGCACCTGCGGCCCATTGGCGGCCACCACCTGCATGCCCATCGCCTCGAACCACGGCACCTGGCTGGCAAAGGCGTTCAGTTCCACGCAGGCATGGCGAGCCTGCAGGTCGCCCAGCAGGGCGCGGGCGGTGCCCTGGCGGCGATGGCTGGCGCGCACGGCAAGAAATGCCAATGAACACGCCTGCTCATCGTCCTCGGACGGCAGCGACAGGGCAAAGCCCAGCAACTGGTCCGGCGCCTCGGCATCCAGTGCAAGGGTCAGCGCCACGGCAAGGCCGCGGGTGCCATCCAGCGCTTGCAGGTACTGGTGCACCTCCATGCCGACGCCGTACTGGTACAGCGGGTACAGCGGGTTGTCGGCGGTAATGGCGACACTGCTCAGTTCGCCGACATGGTGGATCACCAGTTCGCGGATCTGGTTCTGGAAAGATTCGGGCGGCACGCTGTCGAGGCGGCTCAGGATGAACATCGGGGGGCGGGCTCCGGCGGGTGGGAATACAGCCCGGGCCAGGTTGGCGCGGGCTGTACAGTTTAACCGGTTTTGCCGTATCAGCCTTGTTGCTGTAGTGCACCAAGCATCAGGTCGAGGTTTTGCACTGCCGCGCCGGAGGCGCCTTTGCCCAGATTATCGAACACTGCGGTCAGCAAGACCTGGCCATGCTCGGGGTTGGCATACAGCGCCAGGCGCAGGTCGTTGCTGTCGTTCAATGCCTCGGGGTCAAGGTTTGCAGCTGCGCCTTGCTGATGCAGCGGCATCACCTGCACATGGCGTGCGCCCTGGTAATGTTGCTCCAGGCAGGCCTGTAGCTGTTCGGCGCTGACCTGGCCCGGTAACAGGCGCAATTGCAGCGGGATACTCAGCACGATGCCCTGGCGGTAGGCACCGTAGCCAGGCATGAACACCGGCCGTGCCGACAGCCCGGCATGTTGCTGAATTTCGGGTACGTGCTTGTGCGCCAGCTCCAGTCCATAAAGTTGCAAGACCGGGGCATTACCTGCACCGGGTTGTTCGTGGCGCTCGACCGCCGCACGGCCACCGCCGGAGTAGCCGGAGATGGCATGGATGCCCAGCGGGTAGTCGGCTGGCAGTAACCCGGCCTTGACCAGCGGGCGCAGCAGGGCGATGGCGCCAGTGGGGTAGCAGCCCGGGTTGCTGACGCGCTTGCTGTGGGCAATGCGTTCGGCCTGCTGGTCGTCCAGTTCTGGCAGGCCATAGACCCAGCCCGGGGTGGTGCGGTGCGCCGAACTGGCGTCGATCACCCGCACCTGCGGGTTGTGGATCGCTGCCACGGCTTCACGAGCGGCGTCGTCGGGCAGGCACAGCAGGGCGATGTCGGCGCTGTTGATGGCCTCGCGGCGGCGCTGCGGGTCTTTGCGCTCGGCCTCGGGCAGGGTGAGCAGGCGCAGGTCGCTGCGGCCTTGCAGGCGGGCATGGATTTGCAGGCCGGTGGTGCCTTGGTCGCCGTCGATGAAGACAACAGGAGTGTGCATGTTCGGGTCCGGTTTGGGAAAGATGGCCTATGCTCGCCTGTGGCTTTGGTAATGAAAATTTGAATATGATGATCGATGTATTCAGGTTTTCTGAACAAGCCAGTCAGTGCCGGCCTATTCGCGGGTAAACCCGCTCCCACAAGGTTGGTGCTGGTGTTGATAAAAGTGGTGAACCTGTGGGTTTACCCGCGAATAGGCCGGCACTGACCATGCGCGAAATCAGCCTCGACCGCCTCCGCACCCTGGTGGTCATCGCCGACCTGGGTTCTTTTGCCGAGGCCGCCCGCCAGCTCAACCTGGCACCGCCCACCATCAGCCTGCATGTGGCCGAACTGGAGGCACGTATCGGCGCCCCCTTGCTCAGCCGCACCCGTGGCCAGGTGCGCCCTACGGCCATTGGTGAAACGCTGCTGGCCCGTGCCCGCCGCCTGCTGGCCGACGCCGACCTGGCGCTGGACGAAGTACGCCGTCAGGTCGAGGGGCTGACCGGTCGGGTACGCCTTGGCGCGTCTACCGGTGCTATCGCCCACTTGCTACCGCAGGCACTGGAGCACCTGCGTGTGGACCATCCGGGGATCGACGTGCAGGTGCAGGTGCTGACCTCCCAGGCGTCGCTGGGGCGATTGCGCGAGGGGACGCTGGACATCGGCCTGGTGGCCCTGCCGCAGGTCGCCGGCAAAGGGCTGACAGTTACTCCTTGGCGCCGCGACCCGATCCTGGCCTACGTACCGGCCGACTGGCAGCCGCCGACGAAGGTCACACCGGCCTGGCTGGCGCAGCGGGCGTTGATTCTCAACGACAGCAGTACCCAGCTGTCACGGGTTACCGGGGAATGGTTCGCGGCAGCGGGGTTGTACCCCGAGCCGCGGATCGAGCTGAACTACAACGATGCGATCAAAAGCCTGGTCGGGGCCGGGTACGGTGCGACGTTGTTGCCGCAGGAAGGCGAGGCAGCCGAACTGGACCGGCGCATTGCGCGCCGGCCGCTGCGACCAGGGTTGTGGCGGCAGTTGGGTATCGCCTGCCGGGAGGGCCAGGTGGAACGGGCCACGGGGTATGTGTTGCAGGCGTTGGGGCGGTTACGGCAGTGAGGGCACAGGAGGCTGCAAAGCAGCCCCTGGTTCATCCCCGTTCTCGCACCCGGACCGCGGTCACCGTCTCCCCACCTACACCCCAGTTGTCGGTGGGCACCTCTTCGATCACCACAAAAGTACTGGCCGGTGGCTTGCCCAGCACTTCCTGCAACAGGCGGGTCGTGCCTTCGATGAGCTGGCGCTTGTGCTCGGCGCTCACCCCTTCATCGGTCACGCGGATATGTACATAAGGCATGGCTGCGCGCTCCTCTGATCAGTGCCAGGTGCCAGCGGTGCTACCGCCATCCACAGGCAGAATCACACCGCTGACAAAGCGTGAGTCGGCCAGATAAAGCACCGCGTCAACCACGTCCTGGGGCGAGCCGGTGCGGCCACTGGGCGACAACGCGCCCATCCCCTGAATATTGCCGCCATGCAGCGGTGTTTCGATGATCCCCGGTGCCACGGCATTCACCTGCACGCCACTGGCCGCCAGCTCCAGTGCCAGGCCTTTAACCGCCTGGTTGAGGCCCCCCTTGACCAGTACCGGCAGCAGGGCGGGCACGCGGGTATCCGGTTGCAGGGCGATGGAGGCAGTGATGGCGATGATCTGCCCATACCCTTGCCGGGTCATGATCCGCGCCGCTTCCTGGGCCGGGTAAAAGAAGCCTTTGAGGTTGGTGCCGACCAGGGCGTCGACATCGGCCTCGCTGTACTCGACAAACGGTTTGGCAATGAAGATGCCGGCGTTGTTGATCAGGATGTCCACGCCGCCAAAGGTTTGCAGGGCGGTAGCGAACAGCCGCTGCGCCGTGTCGGCCTCGGCAATGTCGCCCGCCACGCCAATGAAGCGCGAGGTGTTGGCGAGGCGTGCGGCGGCCTGCTCCAGGCGCGCCTGGCTGCGGGCATTACCGATTACGTTGTCGCCGCGTTCGAGGAAGGCCTGGGCCAGGGCGAAACCCAGGCCGCTGGAAGCTCCAGTGATAATGACGGTGCTTGGCTTGTTCATGTGCGTGTTCTCCAGTGATGTGAGCCATGGGCTCGGTGTCGCGTCACTGTAGGCCGCTACCAGTGCTTGAAAAATGAGGCGAAAAGCATTTCAATCGATACATCATGTAATCAATAAGGCTGTTATGAGCCGCCATTTCGATGACCTGCAACTGGGCAGCCTGGAGCTGTTCTGCCTTGCCGCTGACAGCGGCAGCTTCACTGCAGCAGCCACAGAGGCCGGCGTGACCCCGGCGGCGGTCAGCCGCAGCGTGGCGCGTCTGGAGGAGCGCCTGGGGGTACGCCTGTTCGTCCGGACAACGCGGCAGATGCGCCTGTCGAGCGCAGGCCAGGCGTATTACCAGCAATGCCGACAGGCGCTTGGGCAACTGGTCGAGGCTGAGCGCCAGGTGACCGGCGGGCAGGTCGAGCCGAGCGGCCGCCTGCGCATCAGCGTGCCCACGCCCTATGCCCACCACCGGCTTTTGCCACTGCTGCCGAAATTTCGCCAACGTTACCCGAAGGTGCAGGTGGACGTGCATGTCAGCAACCGCAACGTAGACTTTGCCGAGGAACCGTTCGACCTGGCCGTCCGTGGCCGCGAACCGGCCGATTCACGTTTGGTGGCACGCCGCCTGGAGGATGCCGAACTGGTGGTAGTGGCCACGCCAGGCTATCTGGCCAGGGCAGGTGTGCCTCGGGTACCGGAAGATTTGCTGCGGCACGAATGCATCCAGTTTGAAATGCCCAGCAGTGGCCGCCGCCCGCCGTGGAGCTTTCGCCAGAATGGCCGCCAGGTGGAACTCGAAACCCAGGGCGCGTTCACCTGCCAAGGCGATTTTCTCGCCACTGCCACGCTGGTGCGCCATGGCGGTGGGCTGATGCAGGCCTACCGGTTTACCGTGCAGGATGCGTTGGCCAAGGGTGAACTGGTGGAGGTGCTCACCGAATTTGGCGGGACTTCGCGGCCGTTTTTGCTGATCTACCCACAGGCGCGGCACATGCCGCAACGGGTGCGGGTTTTCATCGATTTCCTGTTTGCCGAGACCGGGCGGCCGCTCCTATGAGGGGGCGGGGCAGGCAAGGGCCTACTATGCTTTTGGCTGCGTCGAGCCAACGCGCCTCGACGAACCCTATGGTTTTCCAGGAGAACGCTCCATGAAATCCACGAAATGCATACCCTTGTTGGTGATTGCGTCCGTCCTCAGCTTTGCCGTGCAGGCAGACCCTGCGAGCAACTGTGAGGCCAAGATCAAGGAACTTGATGATTTCCACAAGGCCAGTGGCCAGGCGATGCATGGCGGCATGGCCCATGACTTCAAAGTCCACCTGCAAAATGCCAAGGATGCTCAGAGCAAGGGTGATTTTACCCAGTGCCAGGCCTCGGCGGACCAAGCCAAGACCATCTATAACAAGGCGCGTAGCAAGTAAGCCTTGGTCGGCCCCTGCGCGGCGTTACCCGCGAAGGGGCCGGTGCAGGATGGCCCCGCTGTCAGAACCAGCGATCGTTCTTCTTCCGCCCCCGGGTCAGCGCCGGCAAGATCAGCCCCGCCAGCAAGCCCGCGCCGGCAATGCTGCCGCCATACACCATGTAGCGCATCATCACCTGCTTGTTCTCGTCACCCAGGCGCGCCTGGGTATCGCGCAGGGTCGACTGGCTCTCATCGAACTGTTCATTCAGCGCCTTGTTGCGCGCCTCCAGTTCGTCGATCAGTTTTTTCCGTGAGTCGAGGGTTTCCTGCATGCCCTGCACGCGGCTCTTCCAGCTGTCGTCGATGGTCTTCAACTGCCCGGTCAGCTCCGAGACCTGGGCGTCGAGCTGCGGCAGGCGCTCGTTCTGGCCCGGCACCGCCTGCAAGTCGTTGCTGAGTATCCACACCACATCGCCATTCTGCCCACGCACTTGGCTGTAATTGCCCTGGGTGCCGAGCAGGGTCAGCTGTTGCCCGGACTTCAAGGTACCGACAATGCGGTGGCCGTCGGTGGGGCCGCTGCGCACATAGGTGCTCAGGCTGTCGCTGACCCAGCGTGCGTCACTGGCGGGCTCTTGGGCGTGCACCGGCGCGGCAAGGGCCACCAAGGCGGCAATCAGGCCGCCGCGCAGGGCAGGGAGGACGGAAGCGGTTGGGCGGGAATCGGGCATGTTGGGTCTTCGCTGAAACAGGACAAAAGTAGGCCGGTGACTGGGCCGGTGAACCGGTCGGTGAGTTGACCGTCAGCCAAAGACCTTTTTTTTGTCAGCAGGTTCACTACCTGATATCGGAAATGTCTGCAGGATATTGCAGAACTCGCCCCTGAGCGCTTCACCGCCGATCATCCTGTGAATTCAACCGGACAGCCGTTTTTCATGCGCAAGGGTGGGGCTAGACTCAAAGTCCATACCCTTCATGGAGCAAGGCCATGACTGCCAAAAACACCATCTGCCTCTGGTACGACAACGATGCCGAAGAAGCCGCCAACTTCTACGCCAGCCTCTTCCCGGACAGCAAGGTGGTCGCACTGCACCAGGCGCCAGCTGACTACCCATCGGGCAAAGAGGGCGATGTAATTACCGTCGAATTCACTGTTATGGGCATACCCTGTGTGGGGCTAAATGGCGGCTCGACGTTCAAGCACTGTGAGGCGTTTTCGTTCCAGGTCAGTACCGAAGACCAGGCTGAAACCGACCGCTTGTGGGATGCGATCATCGCTAATGGCGGCGAGGCCAGCGTGTGTGGCTGGTGCAAGGACAAGTGGGGGATCTCCTGGCAGATCACCCCCCGTATCCTGATCGAGGCCATCGGCCACAGCGACCGCGCGGCGGCCAAGCGGGCGTTCGAGGCCATGATGCAGATGGACAAGATCGATGTCGCCAAGATAGCAGCGGCATTGAAGGGGTGATCCCCCAGGTGTTTCATGGGCTGCGGTTATCGATTTGCCCTGGAAAATCGCTTATCGAGGGGGGCGCTGTTCCTTAACTCAAGTGGCGCCCCCGAACCAGACGCTGTACCAGCCCGCGCCAGCAAGGGACCGGGCGGGGCTGGCGTGTCAGGTTTCGGACACTTCGCTCGCTGCTGCCGCAACCTTCACCGAAGCCTTCTTCTCCTGTACCACGATGTAGAACTCCTCACCATGCTTCACCGCCCCATACAACACGGCCTTTTCGATCAGTTCGTTGCCGCGCAGATGGCGCAGCATCATCGGGTCTTTACGCAGGTCGCGGTACAGCGCCAGGCACAGCAGCACCATCACCACCACAAAGGGCAGGGCCACCACGATGGTCAGGTTCTGCAACCCGGTCAGCGCCTGGCCCGGGTCGCGCGGGTCGCCGATTGCCAGCATGATCGCCGCCACCGTCCCGGTGAGCGCCCCCCAGAAAATCACCGTGCGCCGCGAGGGTGCAGTGGTGCCGTGTTCAGACAGCGTGCCCATCACCAGTGACGCGGCATCGGCACCGGAGACGAAGAAGATGCCCACCAGGATCATCACCAGTACCGAGGACACCGATGCCAGCGGGTAGCTGTCCAGCAGCTGGTACAGCGCGTGGTTGCTGTTCACCGCACCGTTGGCCAGCTGGAAGGCGCCTTCGCGCAGGGCATCGATGGATGCACCGCCGAAAATGGTGAACCACACCAGGCTGACCAGGCTCGGCACCAGCAGCACGCCGGTAACAAACTGGCGGATGGTGCGGCCGCGGCTGATGCGGGCGATGAACATGCCCACGAACGGTGTCCAGGAAATCCACCAGGCCCAGTAGAACACGGTCCAGCCGGCCAGCCAGCTGTTCATTTGATCGCCGCCGCTGGCGTTGGTGCGGGCCATCATTTCCGGGAGCATCTTGATGTAGATACCGATCGAGGTCGGCAGCAGGTTGAGCATGAGCAGGGTAGGGCCGACCATGAACACGAACACCGCCAGCACCAGAGCCAGCACCATGTTGGTGTTGGACAGCCACTGGATGCCCTTACCGACGCCTGACACCGCCGAGGTGACGAAGGCAATGGTTAGCAGGGTGATGATGGAGATATAGAACAGCTTGCCGGGGCTTTCGATCCAGCCGTTGTACTCCAGCCCGCCGGCAATCTGCAGCGCCCCGAGGCCCAGCGAGGCCGCCGAGCCGAACAGCGTGGCGAAGATCGCCATCATGTCGATCAGGCGACCGAGCGGGCCATTGGCGTGCTTGCCGATCAGCGGCCGGAAGGCGGCGGATATCAGTTGCGAGCGGCCACGGCGGAAGGTGCCGTAGGCAATCACCAGGCCAACGATGGCGTACATGGCCCATGGGTGCAGCGTCCAGTGAAACAGGGTGGTGGCCATGGCCACCTGCATGGCTTCGCTGGTCTGCCCTGTTGCCGAGCCGGGGGGCGGCGTCACATAGTGCGATAGCGGCTCGGCAACGCCGAAGAACATCAGGCCGATACCCATGCCGGCGCTGAACATCATTGCCACCCAGGACACCGTGCGGAATTCTGGCTGTTCGCCATCACGGCCCAGGGGCACGCGGCCATAACGGCTGGCGGCCAGCCACAGCACGAACACCACGAAAAGCGTGGAGGTGAGCACGAAGAACCAGCCAAAGTTGAGAATGACCCAGGATTGCGCACTGGAGGCGTTGCCGGCCAGGCTGGCCTGGTTGAGGAGGCCCCACAGGACGAACGCGATGGCCAGGAGGCTGGTGAAACCAAATACGATCCAGTCGAGCTTGCCCTCAAGACGTCGGTCCTGGCGGGCTTCTGCGGTTTTCGAGGGGTCCGTCACGCCAAGGTCGAGTGTTTCGGTGATGTGTTCCTTTGCCATGAATGAGAGGCCCTTGGTGGATTACCTGCACGCGCAGGCTTGTTGTTGTGGGCTACCGAGTTCGATGACGGCCTCGGCGGAGAGATTGCCGGGCGATTATCCTGTGCCCTAAACCGCTGATCCTGTCCCGTAAACGTCCTGGGGCGTCCATTGCGCGACCTGCCAAATACTTTTAGTTCTGGGGGCGATGGCCCTTTCTGTCTCGCGTTCTGGTACCCTGTTGGCATTACCCTGGCCTGCACATCCGAGCACCGTAGAAGCGCTGCTGCTTGCAGGCCAGGCCGCACCAGGAAACGGAGATTCGTCAATGGCCACTGACCGTGTGAGCCTGATTCATTTCGATAAATTGAGCATGAGCCCTGCCGCTGCCGACCGGTTCCAGAAAGCCCTCGACGCGCTGGCAGCGCTCAAGCTGCAGGACCGTTACGTGTACCTCATCGCTCCTTATCTGGGTGATATCGCTGACGCCTCTGACGCTGAGCAACTGGACACCGCCCTGGGCCAGTGCATTCGTGTGGTCGATGAGCTGCTGGCCGCCAGGTCGGTCACCAAAGCCAAGTCTGAAGAAGTACGCCAGGTGTTCCAGAGCGCTGCCGAACGTGCACGGGCAGAAATGCCCGGCTGAGTGGTGGCATGGCCAAAGACATCGACAACCCCTGCGTCTCGTTATGCCAGCTCAACAGCGAGCTGTGCGTGAGCTGTGGCCGTACCCGTGACGAAATTCGCAAATGGCGGGGCATGAAGCGCCCGGAAAAGATGGCCACCGTGCAGCGCGCGGCAACGCGCATGAAAGCTATCGCCAAGAAGGCAGCCAAGCGGCAGAATGCTGACTGATCCTGCGTGCCCTGCACGCGGCCTAGCCTGATTTGCCTGACGAGCCTGAAATGGATTCTCACTCGCTGTTTGCGTTTACCCTGGTCGCCGCCATCGCGATCGCCAGCCCTGGCCCCGCCACCCTGATGGCCATCAACAACAGCCTTGCCCACGGCCAGCGCAGTGCTATCTGGTCGTCGCTGGGCAATGGCTCGGGCCTGTTCTGCCTGTCGGCTGCGGCCATGCTTGGGCTGGGCGCGTTGCTGGCCAGTTCCGAAGTACTGTTCAACGCCGTCAAGATCCTGGGGGCAGGCTATCTGTTCTACCTCGGTGCGCGGCAGTTGCTGAAAAAGAGCCCGATGCTGGAGCAGGGCACTGCCGAGGGTGCTGTCAAGGTACCGCCCACACCGCTGAAGTTGTACAAATCGGCTTTCCTCACAGCGGTGACCAACCCCAAGGCAACCATGTTCTTCACTGCGCTGTTCCCGCAGTTCATCGAGCAGGGGGCGGCACTGTTGCCGCAGTTCCTGACCCTGACCGGGATTTTCGTGGGCTTGTCGCTTGCTTCGCTGAGCTTGTATGCCGCACTGGCGGCGCGGGCCAAGGGTGTGTTGACCCGGCCGTCGATGGCACGCTGGGTGAGCCGCGTGGTGGGCACCACCTTTATCGGCTTTGGCGCGGCGATTCTGGCAATGCGCCGGCAGGGCGCCTGAGGCATTGCTCGCCCGTTTCGTTGCTGACCGATAAAAGGCCGCGCCTCCATCCGCTCATAGTCCAGACTGTCTACAGCACGTGCAGATGAATGCTGCGGTCGAGCACAAGATGTGGCAGCGTTTGGCCGCCACGCCGGGTCGCCGGATGTTACATGTGCCGAGGGTTGTAGATGATCGAGCGTTGCTTGCGCCAAGCCTTGCTGCTGTTGCCTTGCCTGTTGCTGCCCTTGGCAGGCGCAGCCGACGAGCCATGCCGACGGCTGACGGCTACCGGTAACCCTGAATACCCCCCTTACCTGTGGCGCGACCCGCAAAACCCTCAGCAACTGATCGGCGCCAATGCCGACCTGCTCAAGTTGCTGGGCAAGCAGCTGGGGCTGGACATCGAGTTTGTTTACGCTGGGCCGTGGTCGCGCGCGCAGGAAGAAGTGCGCACCGGGCGGATCGACTTGATGGCCGGGTATTTCCTGACCGAGGCGCGCCGACAGCAGATGGACTTTGTCGCCCCGCCATTCCTGCATACCCCCAGCGTGGTCTGGGTGCGCCGGGAAAATGCCTTTGTCTACGGGCAATGGGCCGACCTCAAGGGCCGCAAGGGCGGCACCCTGGTCAGCAACAGCCATGGCCAGCAGTTCGATGAATACGCCCAGGCCAACCTCACCCTCGAAGCGGTGCCCAGCGCCCGGCAGGCGTTCGAGAAGCTGATGCACAAGCGCAGTGACTACGTGGTCTACGAGCAGTACCCCGGGATGGCGCTGGCGCGTACGTTGGGTATCACCGATACCCTGCAGGTGTTGGAACCGCCTGTGTCCAGTGAAGGGTTGTACCTGGCGATGTCACATGAATCGCCCTGCAACAAGCCGCAGCTGCGTGAGGCGCTGGCGCGGGAGATGGCGAAAATCGTTGGCGGGGCGTTGCCTGAGCAACTGCTGCAGCAGAACCTGGAGCGGTGGCAGTAACAGCCCTGGTACGCGCTCCTACAGGGACCGTGCCAGTTGTTCGGCTTCCTTGGCCTGGGACACGTTGACCGCACGGGGCAGGGTGATGTCGTTTTTTGCGGCAAGGATTTCGGCCATGACACTGACGGCAATTTCGGCTGGGGTCTTGCTGCCAATGTAGATGCCAATCGGGCCATGCAGGCGCTGCAGCGAGGTCTCGCTTTCGCCGAAATGTTCGATGAGGCGCTCGCGGCGCAGCTGGCTGTTACGCCGTGAGCCGATGGCGCCGATGTAGAACGCAGGGCTGTGCAAGGCTTCGAGCAGGGCCAGGTCGTCCAGCTTGGGGTCATGGCTGACGGCGACGATGGCGCTGCGAACGTCAGCGGCGAAGGCGCGGACCACGTCGTCCGGCATGCCGGGCAGCAGGTTGACCCCGGGGATATTCCAGCCTGCCGTGTACTCCGGGCGCGGGTCGCACACCGAAACGTTGAAACCGTTGAACAGCGCCATGGTAGCGAGGTACTCGGCCAAGGCGCCGGCACCGATCAGCAGCAGGCGGTAGCCGGGGCCGAGGGTGCTGAGCATGCGCTGGCCGTCGAAGCTGAACAGTTCGGGTGTCCCGGTGGCACAGAGGCTGGCTTCGCCGCTGCGCAGGTTCAGCTCACGGCGCACCAGGTTTCCGCGGTCGAGGCAGGCCAGCAGTTGGTCCAGGTGCGCCAGTGAGGGGGCAAATTCCAGCACAAGTTCCAGCGTGCCGCCGCAGGGCAGGCCAAAGCGGTGGGCCTCGTCGGCGCTGACGCCATAGCGCACCACTTGGGGCTGGCCGGTGGGCATGCCGGGGCCGCCGTAGGCCCTGGTGTAACGGTGGATGAGATCGTCTTCGATGCAGCCGCCAGAGACACTGCCCACCACGCGTCCGTCGCTGCGCAAGGCCATCATCGAGCCGACCGGGCGAGGGGAGGAGCCCCAGGTGCGAGCGACCGTGGCCAGCAGGGCGCGATGGCCAGCGGCGAGCCAGTCTCGGGTGGTGCGCAAAACCAACAGATCAATGCTTTCCATGGGGTTCCATTAAACCTGATGTTCAAGGGTGGCTATGATGGCCTCTTCGCGGGCACGCTCGCTCCCGCAGGTACTGCACAAATTTCCTGAGCGGCGTGTTCCTGTGGGAGCGAGCGTGCCCGCGAAGAGGCCGGTGCATGAACCACGGCAAATCAGCGCATATGCAAGATGATCGGGCTGCTGCTGGCCGGGTCGGTATGACCACGCAACTTGCCTACCGCCTGCGCATCCACCGCACCCCCCTGGTTGCCCCAGGCCGAACGCACAAAGCTCAGCACCTCGGCAATGTCCTGGTCACTCAACTGCGCGCGGAAAGCCGGCATGCGATAGGCATCCGGCACACCGGCAGCCACCACCCGCTGCGAACCATTGAGGGTGATATTGATCGCCGAGGCGTTCTCCATGGCCAGTGCCGAGGTGGCGCCTGCCAATGGCGGCATCCATTCGGCCTGGCCTTTGCCGTCCAGACCGTGGCAAGACGCGCAGTGGGTCACATAGGTGTGCGCCCCCGGGCTGTCGAGCCGTGCCGCTGCCGATTCGGCCTGGTACTGCCATGGCGCGCCGTCACGCTGTGGGTCGCCGGGCAGTGATTTCAGGTAGTGGGCAATGGCGGCCAGGTCATCGTCATGCATGAATTGCGTGGAGTTGTTGAACGCCTCGGTCATCGAGCCGAACACCACGGCATGCCGGTTGCGCCCGGTTTTCAGGAACTGCGCGATTTCTGCCTCGCTCCAGCGCCCCAGCCCGGTGTTGTGGTCGGCGCGCAGGCTCGGAGCGTACCAGCCGTCGAGCAGGGCACCTGCCAGGAACGGCTTGCCGCCTTCATCCAGGGCCTTTTCGTTGAAGGCCAGGCCGCGTGGGGTGTGGCAACTGCCGCAGTGGCCGGGGCCCTGGACGATGTAGGCACCTCGGTTCCACTGCGCATCCTGCCCGGGCTTGTCAGCGTATGGCGTAGTGGCGGCGAACAGGCCATTCCACACGGCAATGGGCCAGCGCAGGTTCAGCGGCCAGGGGATGTCGCTGGCCAGGTTAGCCTGCCGGGCGGGTTGCACGCCGTGCATGAAGAACGCATACAACGCCCTTACATCATCATCGCTGAGCTTGGCGTAGGACGGGTAGGGCATGGCCGGGTACAGCCGCCGGCCACCGGGCGCGACACCCTGGCGTACGGCGCGGTCGAAATCGGCCAGGCTGTAGCTGCCGATACCGCTGTCGCGGTCCGGGGTGATGTTGGTGGCGTGGATGGCCCCCAGCGGGGTGGCCATTTCCAGCCCACCCGCGAACGGTTTGCCTTCTGGCAGGCTGTGGCAGGCCACGCAGTCGCTGAGGCGGGCCACGTACTCGCCGCGGCTGATCAGTGCCGGGTCAGCGGCAGTGGCCTGTGCGTCGGCAAACGGCGAGGCCGGCTCGCGGGTGACATACCAGGCCAGCAGGCCTGCCGCGACCAGGCACGGCAGCGCCAGCCAACCAGCGGTCCTTGCGAAACGATGGGTCATGGGGCGTCCCTTGTGCAGTCAGCTGAAGGTATGGCGGCTCAGTGGCAAGCTGCGTACGCGCTGGCCGGTAAGCTGCGCGACCGCGTTGGCCACTGCCGGGGCTACGGCGGGTAGCGGTGGCTCACCGATACCGCCCATCTTCGCCCCGCTTTCGACAATGCGCACATGCACCCGCGCCATGCGCGAGGGCGGCAGGATCGGGTACAGGTCGTAGTTGCGTGCGCGCGGCTTGCCATCTACGTATACCGCTTCTTCCACCAGCGTCTGCGACAGGCCAAGGGCAACCGCGCCGTTAACCTGGTGTTCGATGATCGCCGGGTTGACGATGCTACCCGGGTCGATGGCCTCCCAGATGTCGTGCACCTTGACCTGGCCGTTCTCGATCGATACCTCGGCGATGACTGCCGCCTCCGAGCCGAACGGCGAGGCCATGGCCACGCCGCGTGCCCGTTTGCTGCCATCCTCGGCGGTGAACGGCCCGCGTTTCCAGCCACCGGACAGCTCGGCGACCGCGTTCAGCAGGTTGGTCAGGCGCGGGTTGTCGCGCAGCAGGTGCAGGCGCAGTTCAAACGGGTCCTTGCCGCCTTTGTCAGCCAGTTCATCAAGGAATGATTCATAGAAGAAGTCGTTCAACGAGTTGCCCACCGAGCGCCAGTAGCCGAGCATGGCCGGGCCTTTGACGTAGATCTGGGCGATGCGCTTGTTGGCGATGGCGTATGACTTGCCGGACAGCCCCTCCAGCGCAGTCGGGTCGATCTTGTCCCCTTGTTTGCCAGCAAGGGCCTCGGTCGGGCCTTCGGTGGCGCTGACCGCTTCGAGGGCCACGGGCATGCCGTCGGCGTCCAGCCCGGCGCGGAACTTCACCACCGCAACCGGGCGCAGCACATCGCGCAGGAATTCCTCTTCGCGGCTCCAGATAAGCTTCACCGGCCGGCCGACCGCTTTGGCCAGGGCAATGGCCTGCGGGTAGGGGTTGGCCGAGTCGTACAGGAAGTGGCGGCCAAAAAAGCCGCCCAGCAGGGGCGAGTGCAGGTTGATTTGCGCAGGCTCCAGGCCGGTGCGCTTGGCAATGTCATCACGGAACATGTCCGGGGCCTGGTTGGGCAGCCAGACGTCCAGGCTGCCGTCGGGGTTGAAGCGGGCGAGGGCGGACGGTGGCTCGAGCTGGGCATGGTTCAGGTACTGGTTGTGGTAGCTGGCCTCGACCTTGGTTTTGGCATTGCTCAGGGCGCCGGCGATATCGCCTTGGTTTTCTTCATCGCGGGCCGGGCCCTCGACCGTGGCGAGGTGTTCACGCCAGGCATCGCTGGAAAAGTCGGCCGGCATCGGCCGCACTTTGCTGTCGGCAGCCGGCTCTTTCCAGTCCACCTGAATCGCCTCCACCGCACGCTTTGCGTGCCACCAACGCTCAGCAACCACGGCCACGGCGCCCGGCAGTTGGTGCACTGAATGCACACCTTTCATGGCCTTGACCTGGTCTTCGTTGCGCAGGCTGCCCACGGTCATGCCCAGGCGTGGCGCGTGCTGCACGGCGGCGTGGAGCATGCCGTCGACCTTTATGTCGATGCAGTACTGGGCCTTGCCGGTGGACTTGTCGTAGGCATCCAGGCGGCGCACGGGCTTGCCGATCCAGCGGAACTGGCTGGGGTCGCGCAGCTTGACGGTGGCCGGGTCGGGTACCGGCAGGTCCATGGCTCGCCCGGCAAGTTCACCGTAGGGTATCGAACGCCCTGTCGTGGTATGTACTACGTTACCTGGTGTGGTCGAGAGTTCCTCGACCGGCACGCCCAGTTGTTGGGCGCCCGCCTGTAGCAGCATGGCCCGGGCAAGGGCTCCCAGGCGGCGCATGGTCGGGTAGCTCATGCGTACCGACATGCTGCCGCCGGTGATGCGCATGCCGTTTTCCATCACCACGTAGGCTTCGCCCGGTGGTGCGCTATCGACCACGAAGTTGACGGGGTCGACATCCAGCTCTTCACCCACAATTTGCGCCATGGCGGTGAAGGGGCCTTGCCCGCCTTCCATGAAGGGGCTGAGCAGGCGAACCGTGCCGTCTGGGCGAATCTCCAGAAACGCCGGCACCTGGGTGCCGCGTTCTGCAGTTGCCACGCCCGCGGCCTGCACGCGGGCCGAGCCCATGGGCAGGCCGAAACCCAGCACCAGGGCGCCGACTGCGGTGCCGGCAAGAAAACGCCGCCGCGACAGGTTGACGGTTTCGCCCAGTTGCAACTTGAGCAGCTCTGCGGGGCTATCGACTGGCGTGTTCATCAGGCCTGCTCCCCTTGGGCCAAGTCATGCACGGCAGCATGGATGGCATTGTAGGTGCCGCAACGGCACAGGTTGACCATGGCCGCGTCGATCTGCGCATCACTGGGCTTGGGGGTGTGCTTGAGCAACGCCGTGGCGGCCATGACCTGGCCAGACTGGCAGTAGCCGCACTGGGCTACCTGGTGCTCGACCCAGGCCGCAACCACCCGTTTGCCAACGGCATCGGCTTCGATTGCCTCGATGGTGGTGACCTCGCGCCCCACCACACCGGCCACTGGGGTGACGCAAGCGCGGACCACGTTGCCGTCCACCAGCACCGAACAGGCGCCGCACTGGGCCAGGCCGCAGCCGTACTTGGTGCCGGTCAGCCCCAGGTCGTCGCGGATCACCCATAGCAAGGGCGTGTCGGCGTCCGCCTCGACCTGATAGGTCTGCTGGTTAATGCGTAGTTCCATGGTTCACCTGCCAGTCATCGGTTGCTGTCGCTGTGTTTTTCTGTGCGGGAATACGTTGTTCCCCAGAGAAGAAACGCTAGCACAGCGGGGTGACCGCTGGTCTGGTGGCGGGGGCAGGTTCAGAGGATCAGGCAAGCAATCCGGGGGAATGCGCAAGCCTGTACCGGCCTCATCGCCGGCAAACCAGCTCCCACAGGGCGGCGTAAGGGTTGAAAGATATGCAGTCCCTGTGGGAGCTGGCTTGCCGGCGATGGGGGAGGCAAACAGGACTTCTGGCGTGAAAACCCGGATAATACCGGCCAATTTCGTTTTGCACGCTTAAATCACGGTAATCCCGCATGGAAATCAAGGTTAATTTTCTCGACAATCTCCGTCTCGAAGCCAAATTCGATGACTTCACGGTGATCGCCGACCAACCGATCCGCTACAAAGGCGATGGTTCGGCCCCAGGCCCGTTCGACTATTTCCTGGCGTCTTCGGCCTTGTGCGCGGCTTACTTCGTCAAGCTGTACTGCCAAGCCCGCGACATCCCAACCGAAAACATTCGCCTGTCGCAGAACAACATCGTCGACCCGGAAAACCGCTACAACCAGATCTTCAAGATCCAGGTCGAGCTGCCCGAGGACATTTCAGACAAGGACCGCCAGGGCATCCTGCGCTCCATCGACCGCTGCACGGTCAAGAAGGTTGTGCAGACCGGCCCTGAATTCGTGATCGAAGTGGTCGACAACCTCGATGCCGATGCCCAGGGCCTGCTCATGCCGGTGGCGGACACCAGCACCTACATCCCTGGCAAGGACCTGCCGCTGGAGCAGACCATCGCCAACATGTCGGGCATCCTCGCCGGGCTGGGGATGAAGATCGAGATCGCTTCGTGGCGCAACATCGTGCCCAATGTGTGGTCGCTGCACGTGCGCGACGCGCAGTCGCCGATGTGCTTCACCAACGGCAAGGGCGCGACCAAGGAAGCGGCGCTGGCCTCGGCGCTGGGCGAATTCATCGAGCGCCTGAACTGCAACTTCTTCTACAACGACCAGTTTTGGGGCGAAGACCTGGCCAACGCGCCGTTCGTGCACTACCCGAACGAGCAGTGGTTCAAGCCTGGCCCGCGTGACGCGCTGCCGGCCGAGATCCTCGACGAGCATTGCCTGGAAATCTACAACCCGGACGGTGAGCTGCGTGGTTCGCACCTTTACGACACCAACTCTGGCAACACCGCCCGGGGCATCTGCTCGCTGCCGTTCGTGCGCCAGTCCGACGGGCAGGTGGTGTACTTCCCGTCCAACCTGATCGAAAACCTGTTCCTCAGCAACGGCATGAGCGCCGGCAACACCCTGGCCGAGGCGCAGGTGCAGTGCCTGTCGGAAATCTTCGAGCGCGCGGTGAAGCGCGAAATCCTCGAAGGCGAGCTGTGCCTGCCGGACGTGCCGCAGGAGGTGCTGGCCAAGTACCCGGCGATTGTCGCCGGCATCCAGGGCCTTGAAGAGCAGGGCTTCCCGGTGCTGGTCAAGGATGCCTCGCTGGGTGGCGAGTTCCCGGTCATGTGCGTGACCTTGATGAACCCGCGCACCGGTGGCGTGTTCGCCTCGTTCGGGGCCCACCCAAGCCTTGAAGTGGCGCTGGAGCGCAGCCTCACGGAGCTGCTGCAGGGCCGCAGCTTCGAAGGCCTGAATGACCTGCCGCAACCGACCTTCGAAAGCCATGCGCTGACTGAGCCAAACAACTTCGTCGAGCACTTCATCGACTCCAGCGGCGTGGTGTCGTGGCGCTTCTTCAGCGCCAAGGCCGACTTCGAATTCGTCGAGTGGGACTTCTCCGGTCATGGCGAGGACTCCAACCAGCAGGAAGCCGCAACCCTGTTCGGCATTCTCGAAGACCTGGGCAAGGAAGTGTACATGGCGGTGTACGACAACCTTGGCGCTACCGCCTGCCGCATCCTGGTGCCGGGCTACTCGGAAATTTACCCGGTTGAGGATCTTATCTGGGACAACACCAACCGCGCCCTGTCGTTCCGCGCCGACATCCTCAACCTGCACAGCCTCGACAGCCGCTCGCTGAAGTTGTTGCTCAAGCGCCTGGACAACTGCGATGTGGATGACTACACCACCATCACCACGCTGATTGGTGTGGAGTTCGACGAGAACACGATATGGGGCCAGTTGACCATTCTCGAGCTGAAGCTGCTGATCTGCCTGGCGGTGCAGCGCTTCGAGGATGCCAAGGAGCTGGTCGAGGCATTCCTGCAGTTCAACGACAACACCGTCGAACGCGGCCTGTTCTATCAGGCACTGAACGTGGTGCTGGAAGTGCAGCTGGATGACGAGCTGGCGTTGGATGACTACGAAGCCAACTTCCGCCGCATGTTTGGCAATGCGCGCATGGACGCAGTACTGGGTTCGGTGGACGGCAGCGTGCGCTTCCATGGGCTGACCCCGACCAGCATGAAGCTCGAAGGCCTCGACCGCCATCTGCGCCTGATCGAGAGCTACAAGAAGCTGCACGCAGCCCGGGCCAAATTCGCCTGATAGCTGCTGTCCCGCTCGTTATTGTGTGCTGGCTGTACCGGCCTCATCGCCGGCAAGCCAGCTCCCACAGGTACTGCACCGTTCTTGAGCGTTTTGCTGAACTTGAGGGAGCTGGCTTGCCAGCGATTGGGCCAGCAGCCCTCATATAGCACTTTGATCTTGGCGCTATGCCCAATGCGTCCTTCCGCTTCGCCTGGCAGGCGAGTAAATTTTTTCTCCCCCAATATATGGCGCGTTAACCGCCAGAAGGACCTCGGACGCGCACGACAAGAAGGCGCAGACCATGAGCACCCCTTTGGATACCAATGCCCTTAAGGCCCGTCAGCAGGCCGCCTGGGCCAGCGGTGACTACGCGGTAATCGGCACCACCCTGCAACTGGTTGGCGAACGCCTGGCTGAGGCCTGCGACTTGCGCTGGGACGAGCAGGTGCTGGACGTTGCTGCCGGCAACGGCAACGCCACCCTGGCCGCTGCCCGGCGCGGCTGTCGCGTCACCTCCACCGACTATGTGCCCGAACTGCTCAAGCGCGGCGAGGAGCGGGCGCGGGCCGAGCACTTGAATGTGCTGTTCCAGGCGGCCGATGCCGAAGCGTTGCCGTTTGCCGACGGTACCTTCGATGCCGTGCTTTCCACCTTCGGCGTGATGTTCGCCCCTGATCAGGCGCAGGCCGCACGCGAGCTGGCCCGGGTGTGCCGGCCCGGTGGCCGCATCGGCCTGGCCAACTGGACCCCGCAAGGCTTTGTCGGGCAGATGTTCAAAATTCTAGGCCGGCATGTGCCGCCACCCCTCGGTGCCTTGCCGCCTTCGCGCTGGGGCGATGAGGAGCAGTTGCGCGTGATGTTCGAAGGGGCGCTCGGCGAACTGAAAGTCAACCGGCAGCACTTCAACTTCCGCTATCGCTCGGCGGCGCATTTCATTGAGGTGTTCCGCACCTGGTATGGGCCGGTGCACAAGGCGTTTGCCTCATTGGCGCCGGAGGCGGCCAGTGCGCTGGAGCGGGATCTGACCCAGTTGCTGGAGGAGAACAACGTCGCTGGCCCTTCATCGTTGGTGGTGCCGAGTGAATACGTCGAGGTGGTGGTCATTCGGGGCTAGCAGGGGCTCCTTCCAATGCCTCCGCGGGTGGGGGGGCTGCACGGACATTGAAAAGCTTGCAGACGAAGTACCAAGCGATGGCGACCGTTAGGTTGTAGGGGAACAACACGGCCCAGAACGGCAGTTGCCAGTTCTTCTTGCCCTGCATTTCACCGGGCTCGCCGGTACGCCAGGGGGCATAGTGGCGCCAGGCTTCAGCCGGGGTCAGGCAGATGGCGTGGAGTGGCTTGTGCCACCAATTGGGCTCGCCGGGAGGCGGAAGCTTGTCCGGACCGTGGTTCATGAAATGGCGGAGGTACTCCCACACCTCGGCGACGTGTCTGACCCCGGGCTCGGTGGGTTCGTTGCTGTCGACCCAGAGGCAGTCTTTTTGGTGGAGGCTGCCATCCGCTCGGCGAGGGGCGAAGGCGAGGGCGTAGCTGGTGCTGAAGGATGAACCGCCGTACTCGGTGCGTTTGAAAACGCCTCCGCCAGTGTTACTCCACTCAAAGACGAATACCTTGCTCAAGCGTTGATAGTAAATCTTCTGAGTTGATCGGTTGAAACATATGCTCGATAAGCGCTTTATGAAGTATATTCGGTATATTAGGAACGGGAGGAAGGTGAAGGGCGTGAGTGCGAAGCTGGTCATTAAAAGTGGGTTGGATTCAAAGTACTTCATGAACTCCCCGTCAAATAGATAAGGGTAGAAGCCGATCATTGAAATAGTTATTATTGCGCAGTACAGTTTCCCCATGAAGACCGAGTCTGTTACCCATGGGTTTCTCAAACATAAAAAATTTTCGGATAAGTTTAATAGCTGCCCAGTGATAGCGGGCTTGTGTCCTGAACCTGTCTTTGCATTGAATATCCAGACGGTTGCCATGCTCAGGGCTCCAGTCGAAAAATTGACAGGATCTCATTGCCTTCGTCCAACCCTTGATTGGCGCTGTAAGCGAGATGCAGTGAGACATGCTTTTGGTTAGCTAGCGTGTTCTCGAAATGCAGAACTAAGCCAGCACCTACAGAGATGCGTGCGCTGCAGGCAGGGCCGGAGGTGGCACTGCTGATGGAGGCGTCAGTCATGCGCGCTTCCTTTTGCCCGAATGTGCCGGGCGCTCCTCAAACGCTTCAGGCGGTGGTGACGCGACGCGAACATTGAACAGGCGACAGATGCCGTACCAGCAGATGGCGACGGTGAGGTTGTAGGGGAACAGCACCGCCCAAAACGGCAGCTGCCAGTTCTTTTTGCCCTGCATTTCACCGGGCTCGCCGGTTCGCCAGGGCGCGTAGTGTTGCCAGGCTTCTGCCGGCGTCAGGCAGATGGCGTGCAGCGGTTTGTGCCACCAGTTGGGTTCGCCGGGCGGGGGGAGTTTGTCCGGGCCGTGGGCCATGAAATGGCGGAGGTATTCCCAGACTTCAGCGACGTGCTTTACGCCGGGTTCGGTGGGTTCGTTGCTGTCGATCCAGAGGCAGTCTTTTTGGTGCAGACTGCCATCCGCTCGGCGAGGGGCGAAGGCGAGGGCATAGCTGGTGCTGAAGGATGAGCCGCCGTATTCGGTGCGTTTGAATACGCCCCCTCCGGTATTGCTCCACTCGAAGACTAATACTTTGCTCAAGCGTTGGTAGTAGATTTTTTGGGTTGAGCGGTTGAGGCAAAAGTTTGATAGGTTTTTTATAAAATAAATACGATAAATTAGAAATGGAACGAAAGGAAATGGAGAAATTAAGAACAAAAGCATTAATGCAGCGTTTTTATTATAGAGGTCTAAGGTGATTGGGAGGATTTGAGGGTAAAATCCGATGAGTGATATGACTGTTATTGCGCAGTACAGTTTTCCCATGAATACGGAGTCTGTTACCCATGGGTTTCGCAGGCATAAGATATTTCCGGATGCGTTTGCCAGCTGCCCCCCAATTGCAGGTTTGTGTCCAGAGCCTGACTTTGAATCGAATATCCAGATGGTTGCCATAATTAACGCTTCAGATTAAAGATTGATTGGGTTTCATTGTCTTCGTCCAAACCTTGATTGGCGCTGTAAGTTAAATGCAGTGAGACATGACTTTGGTTGGCCAGTGTGTTCTCGAAATGCAGAACCAAACCAGCACCTACGATGTGGCCGGTTGGGGCGATTGGGAATACGTCCATTCCTCGATCGTCACGGAGAGTGCTCAAGCTTCCTGACCACTCGCTTACCCCAAGTACAAAGCCAGGCAGCAGCACCACGAACTCAACGGTTGGTTGAGGTGTGGCTACTTCGTTATGTGTAATAGCAGTCCAGTTGGGCGGAGACCAGTGATCATTCCGATGCCATTTAGTGTCAACTTTAGTTATGCCGAGTGATAGGGCCTGTTCGGCCGATAGTAGTTTTGGTCCGTAATGCTCGTTGTGCCAAGCTTTGACTTCAGTTTGTAGCGACCCGAAAGCAGGAAGTTTTTGCTCATAGTCCAAGGTAATGTCAGGGTGCACTTCCCCATCATTGATTCGATTACCGAAGACGCTGCGTGCTGCCCACAACTCAATTGGGCTGTGAAGGTGCTCATGGGCCTTGGCGTGTAGGTAAAGGCCTCCAGCAATGATGGCTACGCCTACTAGAACAAGAGCAGCTGCGGCCCATCCGGCAAATGGCACAACTGATGTCACGCCGGCAACGGCCAGTCCTGCTTCAAGGGCGACAGCGGAGCCAATAGCCATGGTGAACCCACCAGCCATCGTGTAACTGGCTGCAGTTAGGTTACCGTTGTTATGCTGTCGCAGCGCCTTAGCACTGTCCGCGAAAAAACTAAATGCTATTGCCGGATAACCAGCCAAACGCGCAAACAGATTACTGCTTAGAAATTTGATAATTCCATTGCCAAATCCCATCCCTGGTGCAGTCGAACTTAAACTTAGCATTACAGCCTTCTGCGTTGCTCGCACGCTGACCATCGTCGCCGCCGCTGCACCGATCACACCGAAAATCGATGAAGCAAACCCCAAGGTGTATTCCGGTGCATCGTTCCTCTGCAGGCTGTTATAGGCCGTCTTGAGCGATAAGATGTTGAACCACAGCATCCCCGCGTTCAGACCACCCCCGCCGCCCGAGGTGAGCAACCCGAGAAAGTTGGGCTTCACTCGCGCAGTGGTGGTCAGTTCTATCGATATTGTCCGGCTACCCGAGATGCGCAGTTGTTTCATTTCCTCAACCTGCGCCATGCCGCTCTTCAAATACTTCTGTACCTCCTGGCTAAATGGATTGTCCGTGATGGTCTGCTCGGTGATCCGGTAGCGCGCCGCCAACAGCCCCAACGCCTTCTCGGCATTCGCCTCCCGCGCCGCCAACAGCACCTGCTGACGCAGGCCATGACTGGCATCCCACCGTGTCTGGCCACGCAGGCGCTTGAGCACTACGGTATTGACCGCCTGGGCGGTAAGGTCGGTGATGTCGGCCATGGCCGGGAAGCGACCCACCAATCCTTCGATCACGTTGTCGCTGGCACCGAATAAAGACCCGGTCGAATCCGCCTTGTCCTTGAACGGATTGAACGGCGCCAAGGCGGTGTAAAGCGGGCTGTCGTGCTGATCCAGCCATTGCTCCAGGCGTTTGAAGCGTCGGTCATGCTCTTCGGTGCCGGGTGTCGGCTGCCCCATCGGGTGAATCAGCAAAGCCAGCGAGATTTCCAGGCCGCGGGCGGAGGTGCGTTCGTCGCGGTCGTAACACGCCAAGGCGGCAGCCAGGCTGTAGGGGTTGTCGATATGTTGCGATTCGGCAGTGGCCAGCCAGGTGTCATGATCGTTGCTGGCTTGCAAGGTCAGGTTGCGCAAGGCTGCAATACGTCGTTCCAACTCATCGCGCTCGGCGAGGAAACGCCGGTATTTGGCGATATCGATGCGCTGTGCCAGGCGCGCGCCGTTGGGGGAGTAATCCTCATGGGTGAGGGCCTGGAAATGTGACTCGGCCGCAGACAGCGCAGGCCCACGCCGCTCCGTGCCAAGCCTGAACGCAGCCAGTTCCGGTGAAGGTGCATCGGCCGGGTACATGCTTTCCAGCGCCTTGTTCAGCAGCATGCCCATCAGGTTGCGATGGTGGAAGTCGCGGCTTTGCACGCTCAGCTGCTCGGCATCCAGGCGGTAGCACGCCGGCACGGGTTCCTGCTCGGGAGGTTGCGCGGGTTTTGTGTGTGCCAGTTGCTCGGCGGGCATCAGGTCGCGCATTTGATGCTGGTAGGCCGAGACCGACAGGCTCAGGTCCAGAGCCATGCCTTCGGCGTCGGCGAGTGCTACCACCACCGGTACCTTCGGTTGGGCCCAGGGGTAGTGACGCGCAACGGCGACGAGGTTGCCGATAGGCAAGGTTTCGGTGACCGGGTCGCTGCTCCAGGTCAGCGGCATGCGTCGTTCGGTTGGCTTGAAGTCTTCGACCCAGGTTTGCAGGGCACTGACCGGCAACACATGGGGCTGGGTGGACGGCGCCTGGTTGCCGGCGATCAGTTCGGCCATGTCCAGCTGGCGCATGTGCCGTTTGCGCAAGGCTGATGAACCGGTGATGCGGGCGGTCACGGCGTTGGTCCACAGGTGGGGGCTGTAAGCGATCCACACTTCCTTGGCGGTTTCGGGGCAGGTATCGGCCCACACCCAGCCCATGCTCCGGCTGGAGAGATAGCGATCACGCAGGTGGTAGTTCTCCAGCCCTTTGTAACGCAGTTCCTTGTAAAGGCCCGCGCCAATGTACTCATGAATGACCAGCTTTTCGCCCTTCGGGCCTTTCATGAACACGTAGATATAACCCGGGCGCAAGGCGCGGAGGGTGTAGGCAGAGTGTTGCAGCGGGGCGAAGCCTTGTTCCAGGTTGAAACCGGCATTGGCATAGCGGCAGGCGGGGGATTCGCCGGTGCGTGGCACGATGGCATAGCGCACCGGCAGGATGGGGATGCGTGCGCTGCAGGCAGGGCCGGAGGTGGCGCTGCTAACGGAAGCATTGCTCATGCGAGTTCCTTGCTCAGAGAGCAGTCTTTTCAGACCAAACGCGTAGAACGGCCTGTTCCAGTGCAAATAAAGACTGGAAGGGGGTTGGCTGATGCTTATGCTGAGGAAATATCTTTCTTGTTTTGGAGGGTGAAAAAAAGATTGGCTTGTTAAGGCTCAGGCGAAAGACAATGCCTCGATTTCTCCTTCTTGGTCGAGGCTGAAAGTGTAATATTTTATTTGAATATTTTTTGTGTTTAGTGAGTGTGGTTTTGTAAGTGGAAAGTTTGATCTTTTCTGTAGGAATTGTCTTACTTATTAAGCGGTCGATAAACTTTCAGTTCTTGCACTTGGCCATCACTACTTGGCAAGTTCGGGGTGTGCCTCCAGAGCGGCCGGCATAGCGTATGCAATTGTTCATGGATTTTTGCCGCGCAATGCTCAGGGTATTGCCCCAGGCCAGGCCGCCTTCGCCGGTCGTGGGTACGGCTTTGGCGAAGCAGTTGGAGCCGACTGCAGGCGTGGCGTAGCGCGCCTTGCTGCCTTTGCTGGAGCAACCAGCGGTGAGCGCCAGGCTAAGGGCGAGCAGAGTGGTGAGGGCCCAGGACGGGGTTGGTCTGCTCATGTGTTCCCCTTCTACGCTTGGCAGCAAATGCCTTGCAGGATATTTCATTCTAGCGAAGCGGTGAACTATCGCGTCATGAAGGGGCTCCTTTGCTTAGCGCACCCTGCGCTCATCTGATGGCGCAAGCCCATCAGTCTCTTGGGTCACTGAATGAAAAGGAGGCACTGTGACCGCAACTGACCAAACCCTCTACCGCTGTAAGCCCAGCCCGCTGCACGCCCTGCTGCTGGCAGGCAGTGTCCCATTGTTCCTTGGCGCGCTGCTGAGCGACATCGCCTACTTCAACAGCTACCAGATCCAGTGGAGCAACTTTGCCGCCTGGCTGATCGCCGGCGCCTTGGTGTTCTGCGGGCTGGCACTGCTGTTTGCGCTGGCCAACCTGGTCCGCGCCGAGCGCAAGGGTGGGCGCGCTACGCTGTACTTCGTGCTGCAGCTGGTGACCTGGGTGCTCGGGTTGATCAATGCGTTCGAGCACGCCAAGGACGCCTGGGCGGTGATGCCGTCGGGGCTGGTGTTGTCGGTGATCGTGACCGTGCTCTCGGTAGTGGCTGCCTGGACCGGCTTGAGCAACCTGCGTTCGGGAGGTGCAGCATGAAGCCTTTGCATGCATTGAGCTTGTTGAGCATGGCGGTGGTGCTGAGCGCCTGTGGGGGTGACGGCGAGCCTACCCAGGCCCATGGGCCGGACCCGAAGCTGCCCGATCCGCAGCGCGGGTTGTTGCCGAGCATGAAGATCGCGCAGCCGGTTGCCTGGGGCGAGCAGAAACCGACCGTGCCGGAGGGTTTCAGCGTCACGGCCATTGCCACTGACCTGAAAATCCCGCGGCAGAGCCTGGTGCTGCCCAATGGCGATATTCTGGTGGCCGAGGGCAGGGGGGGCAGCGCGGCCAAGCTCAAGCCCAAGGATGTGATCGCTAGCCAGATCAAGGCCAAGGGCAATACGCAGGTCAAGGGTGGCAACCGCCTGACCCTGTTGCGTGATGCCGACGGCGATGGCACCTACGAGGTGCAGACCGTGTTCGCGGAGAACCTCAACGCACCCTATGGCCTGGCCTTTGCCAACGGCAAGCTGTATGTGGCCAACCAGGATGCGCTGGTGCGCTTTGACTACAAGGAAGGCCAGACCCAGGCCGACGGCCCGCCATCCAAGGTCACGGAACTGCCGGCCGAAATCAACCACCACTGGACCAAGGCGCTGACAATCAGCCCCGATGGCCGCTATTTGTATGTGGGCATCGGCTCGAACAGCAACATCACCGAGCGCGGCCTGGAGGTGGAGATCGATCGGGCGATGGTCTGGCAGGTCGATGCCGAAACCGGCGCGCACCGGCCCTACGCCACTGGCTTGCGCAACCCGACGGCATTGACCATTCAGCCGCAGACAGGGCAGCTTTGGACTGTGGTCAACGAGCGGGATGAGCTGGGCCCCGACCTGGTGCCGGACTACCTCACTTCGGTGCGTGAAGGTGGCTTCTATGGTTGGCCTTACAGCTACTGGGGGCAAAACGTGGATGAGCGGGTGCGGCCGCAAAACCCGGACAAGGTGGCTGCGGCGATCAAGCCAGACTACAGCCTGGGTTCGCATGTGGCTGCATTGGGTGTCGACTTCTCTATCCCGGCCATGGGTGAGCGCTTTGCCGACGGTGTGTTCGTCGGCGAGCACGGCAGCTGGAACCGGCCCGACCCGGTGGGCTACAAGGTGATTTTCGTACCGTTCCGCAATGGCAGGCCGGCAGGGGAGCCAATCGACTTCGCTACAGGCTTTCGCGGCGAGGATGGCAAGACGCGTGGGCGGCCAGTGGGGGTGACGGTGGACCCGCGTGGGGCGTTGATCATTGCCGATGACCTGGCCAATACGGTATGGCGGGTGACGCGTAACCGTTGAATATTGGTCTGGCCCAAATCCACTTCCCTGTGGGGGTGGGTTCATCCGCGAAAAAGCCGGCGAGGTGATGGCACCGGCAGGGTGGCGGGCAACGTCTATGCTTGTTGGCGCGTGAACCATTCGCGCCCTTTTTTTGGTTGATCACATGGAAGCAGGTCTATGAACCCGATTCGCTCTCTCGCTCGTGCTGTTGCCCTGGCCACGCTGGCATCCGCTGCCAGCTTCACGGTGCACGCTGCCGATATTCCGATTGCCAGCGAGGCACTGGAAAGCCATGTCACCACGCAGGTCACAGCCATCGACCTGGCCAATCGCCAGGTCACGGTAAAAGGCCCAGATAACAAGAAAGATGTGACGTTCCAGCTTACGGAAAACGCGAAGGCTCTGCCTAACCTCAAGGTTGGGGACCAGGTCGATATCTTCGTTACCCGCGCCGTGGCTTATGTGCTCAACACCGATGTGGGTGGGGCGCCGAAGGCCAGCGAGGAATCCGGTACCATTCGCGCCACTGCGCAAAACCCCAATCCGGGCGGCGAGGCATTCCGCCAGGTCCGGGTCACCTCGCAGATCAAGAAGATCGACCTCAAGACGCATGAAGTGAGCCTGCTGCCACCCGAGGGCAAGTTGCAGGTGGTCAAGGTCGAAAACCCGGAATTGCAGGCGCGCATGAACAATCTCAAGGTCGGCCAGACGGTCGATGCGATCTTTACCGAAGTGCTGCGCGTCGAAACTTCGCGCTGAACATTTACCGAGAAAGGCTACGGGTTACCTGTAAATGAATCCGTCGTGATGCCGTGCATGACGGCGGATGCTGTACGCAACCGAGCACGCAAAATGCTCATCGCGGGCAAACCGCAACCACTGCGGATATGCGCTTGACGAATACTGTACGTGCATACTTTCGATTTCCATCAATGGCGAGAATTTTCGATCATTGCCTGAATCTTTTTCAGCAATGAGGGCTGCCATGTCCAGTAAAACCCTGTGCCTTCTGGTGCTTCCCTTTGCCTTGGCGTTGCTTGCCGGGGCGGTATTGCCGTTCCAGGCCGCAGGTAACGCCGCCGTGGGTCGTGCCCTGGGGCATTGGTTGTGGGGGGCATTCACTTCGTTGACGGTGAGTTCGCTGGTGGTAATTGCCGCACTGTTAATGTTCAGGGTGCCCGTACCAGACCTGGGCAAGGCCCTGCAGGGCCCATGGTGGCTGTGGATTGGCGGTGTGCTGGGGGCGATGTATGTAGCTGGTGCTGCAGCGCTTACGCCCAAACTGGGCGCGGCAGGGTTCCTGGTGCTGGTAGTGGCAGGGCAGATCATCACAGCGGTACTTGCCGACCACTTCGGGGTGATGGGGCTGGGCGGCAAGCCGCTGAGCCTGGCCAGGGTGGCAGGCGTAGTGCTGATCCTGTGCGGCGTGCTGTTGGTGCAAGGCACCTGGGCGACTGCGCCAGCGACCAGTGCAATCACCGCAGTGAAGCAGCCAGAAGGCTGATCAGCGCCCCAGCTGGCTGCAGGCCCACACGGTTTCGCGCAGCCAGCGGTGCCCGGGGTCGCTGTCCTTGCGGCTGTGCCAGGCTTGCTGGTAGTCGAACGAGGGAATGGCCAGCGGCGGGGTGAACTGGCGCAGTGTCTTGTGCTGGCGCAGCGATCCTACTGCGCGGCTGGCCACTGTCAGGATCAGGTCGGTGCCGGCCAGCACCTCTACTGCCGCGCTCCAGTGTGGCAAGGCCAAGGCAATACGGCGGCGCAGGCCCTGGGCGGCCAGCGCACGCTCGATTTCATCGAAGGCATCCGGACGCATCGCCATCAGCACATGCGGGCGTGCCAACCAGTCTTCCAGGGTAAGGCCGCCGCTAGCAGGCAACACCTGGCGATCGGCAACGCTGATGAAATGGTCGGCAAACAGGGGCTGGGCGGTGATGTCCTGAGGCAACTCGGGGAACAGGCCCAGTGCCAGGTCCAGTTCCCCATCGAGCAGTTGCGCCAGCATGGTTTCGCGGCTGGCCTGGCTGATGGCCAGGTCCACCCCGGGTGCGGCCTGGCGCAGGTGGCGCAGCAGGGGTGGCAGGATGATGCGCGAGGAGTAGTCGGACAGCGACAGCCGGAAACGGCGCTGGGCTTTGGCTGGCTCGAACTGCGGGGTGGCCAGCAGGCCGTTGAGATTGCTCAGGGCATCCTGCAGCGGTTTTACCAGCGACTGGGCAAGGGCGGTGAGGGCCATGCCGCCGCCTTGGCGTACCAACAAGGGGTCGTCGAAGTGTTTACGCAGCTGCGCCAGTGCGTGGCTGACCGCCGGTTGGCTGCGGTGCAGGCGCAGGGCGGCACGGGTCACGTGCTTTTCGCTGAGCAGGGCATGCAGGGCGAGTAGCAGGTTGAGGTCGATCTTGCGCAGTTCATCCATGGGGTGAATGGCCTTGATAAATGCTGGCGACTCACATCAGCCTAACAAATGTGTGGGCCTTGCACGGTCGTTGTAGGAGCGGCCTTGTGTCGCGAAGGGCCGCCACGCGGCCCCCGACAATATTTGCTGCGGAGCTGAAGATCTGGGGCCGCTTTGCGGCCCTTCGCGACACAAGGCCGCTCCTACAGGGACCACGTCAGTTGCCGGGGGTATACTCTTCGTCCGTTCTACTGTTATCCGAGTACTCCGATGGGTCTTTCCGCAACTGCCACACCCGAACCGCGTCGCCTGGGCGCCCCTTTGATCGCCATGGCCTTACTGCTGGCTGGTGCCTGGTTCCTCAATCTGAATGCCGGCTTCAAGCAGGTGTTGCTGCTGTTGGTCGGCGCGGCGCTGGGCCTGACCCTGTACCACGCCGCCTTCGGCTTCACCTCGGCCTGGCGGGTGTTCATCAACGAGCGCCGCGGCGCAGGCCTGCGGGCGCAGATGGTCATGCTGGCCCTGGCGGTGCTGCTGTTCTTCCCGGCATTGTCAGCTGGCAGCCTGTTCGGTAACCCGGTCACTGGCCTGGTGGCCCCGGCGGGTGTTTCGGTCGTGTTCGGTGCGTTCATCTTCGGCATCGGCATGCAATTGGGCGGCGGTTGCGCTTCGGGCACGCTGTTCACCGTGGGCGGTGGCAATGCGCGCATGCTGGTGACCCTGCTGTTCTTCATCATCGGTTCTGTAACCGCCACCCATCACGCTGACTGGTGGTTTGCCTTGCCGTCGTTCCCGGCAACCTCGATCGTGCAAGCCTGGGGTGTGGGGCCGGCCCTGCTGGTGAGCCTGGCAGTGTTCGGGCTGATCGCCTGGGCTACTGTGCTGCTGGAAAAGCGCCGACATGGCACGCTGGAAGCGCCAGTTGCCAGCGAACACCAGGGCCTGCGGCGTTTCCTGCGTGGCCCATGGCCGCTGTTGTGGGGCGCCATTGCCTTGGCACTGCTCAACTACGCGACCCTGGCGCTGGCGGGGCGGCCATGGGGTATTACTTCGGCCTTCGCCTTATGGGGTGCCAAAACCCTCAACGGCCTGGGCGTGGATGTCGGCAGCTGGGTGTTCTGGCAGGCGCCGGCCAATGCCAAGGCGTTGGCCTCGCCGCTGTGGCAGGACATCACCACGGTGATGGACCTGGGCATCGTGCTGGGGGCGCTGCTGGCTGCTGGCCTGGCCGGGCGCTTTGCGCCAAGCTTGAAAATCCCGCTGCCGTCGCTGGTTGCCGCAGTCATCGGTGGCCTGCTGTTGGGCTACGGTTCGCGCCTGGCCTATGGCTGCAATATTGGCGCGTACTTCAGTGGCATTGCCTCGGGCAGCGTGCATGGCTGGCTGTGGCTGGTGGCGGCTTATGCGGGCAACCTGATCGGCGTTCGCCTTCGCCCGTTGTTTTTCGCCGGTGAGCGGCGCCCAGCGGTGCTGACGGGCTGCTGAGGCAGTGCGTAGATTGCTGCAAGAGGTGCAGAAATCATCTGCACCTCGCCTTATTGTTCAACTTTTCCTGCCCCATTAGCCTGACCCGAACTCCATCCAACAGGATTCGATCATGGCTACCCGTATCACGCTCAATGGCACCGGCAGCGCCGATGTGATGCAACCTGAACACGTACAGGCACAATCCCCAGGGCCCGGCCAGGTCTGGCTGGAGCAGACAGCCATGGGTGTGAACCCCCTCGACCTGCTGCAGCGCAAAGGCGCTGCGCCCCTGGCTTTGCCCTCCGGCCTGGGGCTGGAAGGCGCAGGCAGGGTCACTGCGGTCGGGGATGGGGTGTACAACGTGCAGGTGGGGGACCGGGTCGCTTATGCCATGGGGCCGGTCGGTGCCTATGCCAGCGGCCGTTTGTTCCCGGCCGAACGGCTGGTGAGGCTGCCGCCGCAGCTGGAGGACGAGGCCGCAGCAGCAGTGCTGTTCAAAGGCATCACGGCGCAGTATTTGCTGAAAACCACCTACGCTGTGGGCCCGGGTACCCAAGTGCTGTTGTACGGCGCCGCCGGTGCCTTGGGCCAACTGATGGCGCCTTGGGCGCGGCATCTCGGGGCGACGGTGATTGGCGTGGTATCACGCCCGCAAAGTGTGGCCAGGGCCCAGGCGGCCGGTTGCCACCATGTGCTGGTGTTCGACGCGGCGACGCTGGCCAGCGATGTGCGCAAGCTGACTCAGGGGCAGGGCGTGGACGTGGCCTATGACTGTGTCGGCAAGGTGTCGCTGGAGGCTTCGCTGGACAGCCTGCGGGTGCGTGGCTTGCTGGTGTCGTTTGGCGGCACTTCCGGTGCGCCGGCGGCAATCGAGGTGGCCACGCTCAATGCCAAGGGCTCGCTGTACCTGACCCGGCCATCACTGGCGGCACATACCCGCACGGTCGAGGAGTACCAGCAACGCGCAACCGATGTGCTGGCAGCCGTCGCCGAGGGTATCATCCAGCCTCGGGTCTGGCGTCGCTACCCGCTGGCCGAAGTGGCCAGGGCCCACCGGGACCTGGAGCAAGGGCTGTCGGAGGGCGCGCTGGTCCTTACTGCCTGATGCCCGAACCTGCCACCGAGCCTAGCCATGGATGCCTTCGCCAGTCGCCGCGCCGATGAACTTGCCACCTTGCTGGCCCTGCACGAGCAGGGCTCGTTTGCCGCTGCCGGGCGGCAGCTGGAGCGCCACCCCACGGTGCTGTCGAAGCGCCTGAGTGCGCTGGAGGCGCGGTTGGGCATTCGCCTCGTGGAGCGCAGCACGCGGCAGCTGCGTTTTACCGATGAAGGCGAGCGGCTGGTGGCCAAGGTACGCGAGGCCAACCGGCTGATCGCCGAGGCGGAACAGGAAGCTGCCGAGGGGGCGGCAACGGTACGCGGGCGCTTGCGCCTGGCATTGCCGGCGGCCATGGGGCGGCGCTGGTTGAGTGGGATGCTAGCGGACTTCGTGCTGGCCTATCCGCAGGTGACGGTGGAGGCAGAGTATGCCGACCGTTTCGTCGACCTGATCGGCGAGGGCTTCGATGCCGCCATCCGCATTGGCGAACTGGCGGACAATCGCCTGGTGGCCAGGAGATTGTGCGATCACGTGCGCATCCTCTGCGCATCGCCTGATTACCTTGGTCGGCATGGCACGCCTGCACAACCGGAACAATTGTCTGAGCATAATTGTTTATGTTTCAAGGGCTTGCGTTCATTTCCTGAATGGCGATTGATGAGTGGTGAGCGGCAGGTGAGCGTGAAGGTCGCCGGCAGCCTGCGCAGCAATGACAATGAAGCGTTGCTGGAGGCAGCGCGGCGTGGCGTGGGCATTATTGCCGGGGGTGACTGGCTGATGGGTGAGGACCTGGCCAGCGGCCGCCTGGTACGGGTGCTGCCGCAATGGCAGCTGGACGTGGCAGCGGGCATTTACCTGGTACGCCCGACCGCGCGGCTGAACACTGCGGCCCTGGGCGCCTTCAAGGCCTGGCTGGAAGACCGCTTCAAGGCCGGGGCACCCTGGCGCTCTTGATACTCTTCTGCAGATTAAACGCATAACCATCTGATAAATAATAGATTATCGTTTGGCTATCGCATGCTGAACACACTGCTCATAGTATGTCTGCTTGATCGCTGCAGGCTTGAGCCGCGAGCGGCTGTTGTAAGTCTGCTCGGTAATGCCGAAGGCGGTCATGCGCATCCAGGGTTTGGGGAATTTGCGTACCTGCAGCTTCTTGCGCGTGGCATACAGGGTCACCCCGGAAAGCTTGGCCTGCTGGGCCTCGGCGGCTATCTGCGCACCCCAGCCGCAGGTGTGGCGATCGTTCTGGCTCAGCGCCCGGGCCTGGGCGCCGAACGCCAGCGTGGCCAGCAGGCAACCGGCCATCGTTGCTAGAATTACTCGCATGTTGCTGTCCTAAACATCTGAAGGAGAACGGAGTTTGCCTTCGCTTTCCGATCCCAGGGGCCAGCAATTTGCCGTCAGATCACCGCCATGCGCAGCGGACTACCCGCTGGTGTCCGCAGGCTTGCCCAGGCCAGGCTGGCAACCCAGATGACCGACACACCATAGTTCAGGCGTTGATACAGGCCAAATAGCTGGCCGTTTTGCGCTGCCTGGCCCATCAGCGCGACGGTGATGATCGCCAGTACCACACAGGCCAGGGAGAACAACGCCAGGGCCCGCGAGCCGGCAATGCGATTGCCTAGCCATGCCCACAGGGCACTGGCCAGGGTCAGCGAGAGGAACATCAGCAGGCCGGACAGGTTATGCAGTTGCTGTGAGGTGGACGGCTGCGCTGGTGCACAACCTTGGTCACAGGGGAACCAGCCGGTGCCCAGGCTGCCGACACCATGCAGAAGCACCAGGGCAGCACTCAGCATTGCCAGTTTCGAGCCACGCCAGCGCCGCACCAACCCCCAGGCAAACAGCGCGAACAGCGCGGCCAGTGGGAAGTTGTTTACCAGTGGCGACCAGCTGTGGGTTGGCGCGCCCACGGCGCCGAGCTGGCTCATGGCCTGTTGCAGGTGGTCATAGCCGGGGTAAGCCTGGGCGGTGAGCCAAACACCTGCCAGCAACCAGAGGGGTATCACCAGGCCGCTGGCGAGCAATAGGCGGTCGAGGGGTTTCATGCGGCATTTTCCTTCCATGGATGAGTGAGCGCAAAGGCGCACAGTACAGGCTTGCGCGGCCTTTGGGCCAGCACTTGCGCCGGCTTTCTCATAGGCGTGGCTTGCGAGGGAGCGCAAGAAATACCGCACCGGGTGTATGTGATCGTACAACTGCTTGCGCTATGATGAGCACTGTCTTTCTAGGTGAAATACAGGGCAATGACAGAGCAACAGGTACAGGCAAGGACCCGGCGCAAGCCGCGTAGTCTGGCCCAGGAACTGGTCACAGTGCTGACCGAACGCATTCGCAGTGGCCAGCTCAAGCGTGGCGACAAGCTGCCGACCGAATCGCAGATCATGGTCGAAGAGGGCGTGAGCCGCACCGTGGTGCGTGAGGCGATCTCGCGGCTGCAGGCCGCCGGGCAGGTCGAGACCCGCCATGGCATCGGCACGTTCGTGCTGGACGCGCCAGCGTCGGGGGGCTTTCGCATCGACCCGGCAACTGTGGTCACCCTGCGTGAAGTGCTGGCGGTGCTGGAGTTGCGTATTGCCCTGGAGATCGAGTCGGCGGGCCTGGCGGCGCAGCGGCGCAGTGACGAAGAGCTGGCGGGCATGCGTGCCGCGCTGGACGAACTCAACGAAGGGGCGGCGCATGCCAATGATGCGGTGTCGGCGGACTTCCAGTTCCACCTGCGCATTGCCCAGGCCAGCGGCAACCACTACTTTGCCGATATCATCAACCACCTGGGGACCAGCATCATTCCGCGCACCCGGGTGAACTCGGCGCGGTTGGCCCATGATGACCAGGCGCATTACATGAGCCGGCTGATGCATGAGCACGAGGCGATCTATGAAGCAATCGCCCGGCGTGACAGCGAAGGGGCAAAGATGGCCATGCGCATGCACCTGAGCAACAGCCGGGAGCGCTTGCGTCAGGTACATGAAGAGGCTGAGGCGCAAGGGGTCTAAGGCCCTTGTGACCTATACCGGCCTCTTCGCGGGCACGCCCGCTCCCACAGAATCACCACAATGCCTGAAAATTGTGCAAACCCTGTGGGAGCGGGTTTACCCGCGAAGAGGCCGGCACAGCCAAAAGAAAAGCCCCGCAATGTGCGGGGCTTTCTTATTTCAGGCGCCCGATCAGATCGCCTGGTCACTCCATTGCCCGTTCACCAGTCGGCGCAGCCCCAGCGGGTTGCCATCGCGCAGCGCCTCAGGCAGCAGGGCCTGCGGGTAGTTCTGGTAGCACACCGGGCGCAGGAAGCGGTCGATGGCCAAGGTACCGACCGAGGTACCGCGGGCGTCCGAGGTCGCAGGGTAAGGCCCGCCGTGGACCATGGCATCACAGACTTCGACACCGGTCGGGTAGCCATTGATCAGGATGCGCCCGACCTTCTCCTCCAGCAGCGGCACCAGCCAGGCGTAGGCCTCGAAATCTTCTGCTTCGCCGATCAGGGTAGCGGTCAGCTGACCACGCAGGCCAAGCAGGGCTGCGCGCAGCTGTTCGTCGTCCTGCACTTCCACGGCCACAGTGGTGGGGCCGAACACTTCTTCCTGCAGCAGCGGGTCAGACTCGACCAGCAGGCGGGCATCGGCCTTGAACAGTTGGGCGCGGGCCTGGCTGCCTTCCTGCGCCTGGCCGGCCAGGTGCTCGATACCGGTATGGGCCTGCAGGTGCTCAAGGCCGCCAACGTAGCTACGCAGGCCACCCGCGTTGAGCATGGTTTGCCCGGCCTGCTGGTCCAGGTGCTGGCCAAGGTCGGCCAGTAGCTGGCTGTACTGTGGCGATTGCAGGCCGATCACCAACCCCGGGTTGGTGCAGAACTGCCCGGCGCCCATGCACACCGAGCCGGCCAATTCGCGGGCGATAGCCTCGCCACGTTTGGCCAAGGCGGCTGGCAGGATAATGACCGGGTTGATGCTGGACATCTCGGCGAACACTGGGATTGGCTGTGGGCGCTCGCCGGCCATGCGGCACAGGGCGTCGCCGCCCTTGAGCGAGCCGGTGAAGCCGACGGCCTGGATGGCCGGGTGCTTGACCAGCCACTCGCCGACACCACCACCGAACACCATGTTGAACACGCCCTTGGGCATGCCGGTGCGCTCGGCGGCGCGCACGATGGCGCATCCCACCAGGTCGGCGGTGGCCATGTGGCCGCTGTGCGCCTTGAACACCACCGGGCAGCCAGCGGCCAGTGCAGCAGCGGTGTCGCCACCGGCGGTGGAGAAGGCCAGCGGGAAGTTACTGGCACCGAACACGGCGACCGGGCCGACGCCAATGCGCATTTGGCGCAGGTCCACGCGTGGCAGCGGCTGGCGCTCTGGCAAGGCCAGGTCGATACGGGCACCGAGGAAATCGCCACGGCGCAGTACTTGAGCGAACAAGCGCATCTGGCCGCTGGTGCGGCCACGCTCGCCTTGAATACGGGCGGCGGGCAGGGCGGTCTCGCGGCAGACGATGGCGACGAAGGCATCGTCCAGTTCGTCCAGTTCGGCGGCGATGGCGTCGAGGAATTCGGCGCGGCGGGCCGGGGCCAGTTGGCGGAACTCAGCGAAGGCCGCAGCGGCGGCCTTGGCGGCCTGGTCTACTTCGGCTTCGCTGGCTTGAGCAAAGCTGTAGGGCAGGGCTTCGCCAGTGCTGGCGTCCAGGCTCTGCAGGCGCTGTGGGCCAGCGGCGCTGCGCTGGCCGGCGATGAAGTTGTGGCCGAGGATTTCAGGCATTGGGGTGCTCCTGTTGGCTGAAAAAAAAACGGGGGGGTTGTCGCATGACCTGTGGGAGCGGGCGTGCCCGCGAAGCAGGCAACCCGGTGTATGGCACCGGCTTTGCCGGTGTTCGCGGGTAAACCCGCTCCTACAGGGGGCGCGAAATACCGGGAAAAAGAGTGAGTCCTCGGCATCAGGTAATCGGTGCCGGGTTGAACAGGGTGATGTCGTTGTGCAGCCGGTGCTGTTCGGCCCAGGTCTGCTTGCGGCCGCTGGCTACGTCCAGGTAGTAATGGAACAGTTCCCAGCCCAGCTCTTCGATGCTCGAACGGCCTGTGGCGATGCGCCCGGCGTCGATATCGATCAGGTCGGGCCAGCGCTGGGCCAGTTCGGTACGCGTGCACACCTTGACTACCGGCGCCATGGCCAGCCCGTAGGGGGTGCCGCGGCCGGTGGTGAACACATGCAGGTTCATGCCAGCGGCCAGCTGCAGGGTGCCGCAGACAAAGTCGCTGGCCGGGGTGGCGCAGAAGATCAGGCCCTTGCGCGTTACCCGCTCGCCTGGGCCGAGCACCCCCTGGATAGCGCCGCTGCCGGACTTGACGATCGACCCCAGCGACTTCTCGACGATATTGGACAGGCCGCCTTTCTTGTTGCCTGGCGTCGTGTTGGCGCTGCGGTCGGCGGCGCCTTGCTGCAGGTAGCGGTCGTACCAGTCCATTTCGCGTATCAAGGCACCGGCCACCTCCTGGTTTTCCGCGCGCGACGTCAGCATGTAGATGGCGTCGCGTACCTCGGTCACTTCCGAGAACAGCACGGTGGCGCCGGCGCGTACCAGCAAGTCGGCGGCGTAGCCCAGCGCCGGGTTGGCGGTGATGCCCGAGAAGGCGTCGCTGCCGCCGCACTGCATGCCAAGGATCAACTCGCTGGCCGGTACGGTTTCGCGGCGGCGCAGGTCGAGCTTCTTCAGGCGGGTTTCGGCCAGTTCCATGATCTGCTCGATCATTTCCACAAAACCCAGGCTGGCGTCCTGCAGGCGGTACAGCCATGGGTCGCTGAGGTCTACCGAAGGGTCGTTGTCGTGCATCACCTGGCCGGCTTGCAGCTTTTCACAGCCGAGGCTGATGACCAGCGCCTCGCCACCCAGGTTGGGGTTGCGCGCCAGATTGCGCACGGTGCGGATCGGAATGTAGGCGTCGCGCGCGTTGATGGCCACCCCGCAGCCATAGCTGTGGGTGATGGCTACCACGTCATCGACGTTGGGGTACTTGGGCAGCAGTTCGCTGCGAATGCGCTTTACCGCATGCTCCAGCACGCCGGTCACGCACTGCACGGTGGTGGTGATGCCGAGAATGTTGCGGGTGCCGACGGTGCCGTCGGCGTTGCGGTAGCCTTCGAACGTGAAGCCTTCGAGCGGCGGCAGCGGGTGTGGGACGGCATCGCAGCGCGGCAGGCTGTCCAGCTCCGGGGCGGCCGGCATGGCCAGCTGGCTTTCCTGCACCCAACTGCCCTGGTGCAGGTCTTCCAGCGCGTAGCCGATGATTTGCCCATAGCGGCGCACGGGCTCGCCTTTGGCGATGGCCACGGTGGCGACCTTGTGACTTTGTGGCACGCCTTCGACCAGGGTCAGGCCGTCGGCAAAGCGGGCGCCTTCGCCCAGGCCGCCGTCGTTGACCACTACCACGACGTTATCGTCGTCGTGCAGGCGGACGTAGCGGGGCGAGTCGGAATGTTCGATCAACTGCATGTTTGGGCCCTACTTGTCAGGTTCTCAGGCTTTTTTGTACATCCGCCCGCACCGGTTGCCCCGGTGCGGGCGTGCTCACTCAGTGACGCGAGCTGGCCAGTTCGCCGTTGGCGGCAGGCTCAGCCTGTGGCTTTGGGTCATCATCGCGCAGCTCGATCCGCTTGATCGGGCCCACGATCACCAGGTAGCTGAACACCGCTACCAAGGCGTTGGCGCCCACGTACACCAGTGCCCACTTGAACGAGCCGGTGGCGCTGATGATGTAGCCGATCACGATAGGCGTGGTGATCGAGGCGATGTTGCCGAAGGTGTTGAACAGGCCACCGGACAGCCCGGCGATCTGCTTCGGCGAGGTGTCTGCCACCACCGCCCAGCCCAGCGCGCCAATGCCTTTGCCGAAGAATGCCAGGGTCATGAAGCCGACTACCATCCACTCGGCATCGACATAGTTGCAGAACACCATGGTGGTCGACAGCAGCAGGCCGCACACGATCGGCAGTTTGCGCGAGAACGTCAGTGAGTTGCCCCGGCGCAGCAGCCAGTCGGAGATCACGCCACCCAGCACGCCACCAATGAAACCGCAGACCGCCGGCAGCGAAGCGATGAAGCCGGCCTTGAGGATGGTCATGCCACGTTCCTGCACCAGGTACACAGGGAACCAGGTGAGGAAGAAGTAGGTGATGGCGTTGATGCAGTACTGGCCCAGGTACACGCCCAGCAGCATGCGGCTGGTCAGCAGTTGCTTGATGTAGCCCCATTTTGGGCCGGTGTTGCCGCGCTTCTGGTCCATGTCCACCAGGCCGCCGTTCTGCTCGATGTGTTCGAGCTCGCTTGGGCTGATGCGTGGGTGTTGGCGCGGGTTGTAAATGGTTTTCAGCCACACCATCGAGAAGATGATGCCCAGTACACCCATGACCACGAACACGTGCTCCCAGCCGAAGCTGAACACGATCCAGCCCATGATCGGGGCGAACAGCGCAGTGGCGAAGTACTGCGCCGAGTTGAAGATGGCTGAGGCAGTGCCGCGCTCCTGAGTCGGGAACCAGGCGGCGACGATACGTGCGTTGCCCGGGAACGACGGGGCTTCGGCGAAGCCGACCAGAAAGCGCAGGGTGAAGAGGGTGACCACGGCCCAGGCAACCGGCAGGCCACCGACAAACCCCTGCAGCAGGGTGAACAGCGACCAGGTGAAGATGCTGAAGGCGTAGACGTTTTTTGAACCGAAGCGATCGAGCAGCCAGCCACCAGGAATCTGGCCAGCCACGTAAGCCCATCCAAAGGCGGAAAAGATATAACCGAGGGTTACGGCGTCAATGCCGAGGTCTTTCTGCAGGCTGGAGCCTGCGATAGCAATGGTAGCGCGGTCGGCATAGTTGATCGTGGTCACCAGGAACAGCATGAACAGGATCAGGTAGCGCACATGCGTCTTCTTAGTCGCTTGCATGCTGGCAATACTCCCACTAGTTATTTTTGTGCGGGCTCACGAATTGTAACCGGAGTGGGGCTGGCCCACTCCGGGCGCGGCATGTGGCAGGCCGCGGGCGACGCTTACTGCGGGCCCATCTTGTCCATCAGCGCGGCGAGCATCTCGTACTCTTCTGCGGTGAGGTCGGTCAGCGGGGTGCGCACCGGGCCTGCGTCGTAACCGGCGATCTTGGCGCCCGCCTTGACGATGCTCACGGCGTAGCCAGCCTTACGGTTGCGGATGTCCAGGTACGGCAGGAAGAAATCGTCGATCAGCTTGGCCACGGCGGCGTGATCATCGCGGGCGATGGCGTGGTAGAAGTCCATGGCGGTCTTCGGCACGAAGTTGAACACGGCGGAGGAGTACACCGGCACGCCCAGGGCCTTGTAGGCGGCAGCATACACTTCGGCGGTCGGCAGGCCACCCAGGTAGCTGAAACGATCGCCCAGGCGGCGACGGATCGACACCATCAGCTCGATATCACCCAGGCCATCTTTGTAGCCGATCAGGTTCGGGCAGCGCTCGGCCAGTTTTTCCAGCAGGTCGGCATTCAGGCGGCAGACGTTGCGGTTGTACACCACCACGCCGATCTTCACCGATTTGCAGACTGCTTCGACGTGGGCGGCGACGCCGTCCTGGCTGGCTTCGGTCAGGTAATGCGGCAGCAGCAGCAGGCCCTTGGCACCCAGGCGCTCCGCTTCCTGTGCGTATTCGATGGCCTGGCGGGTGGAGCCACCCACGCCAGCGAGGATAGGTACCGAGGTAGCGCAGGTGTCGACGGCAGTCTTGATCACCTGGCTATATTCGCTGGCGGCCAGGGAGAAGAACTCACCGGTGCCACCGGCGGCGAACAATGCGCTGGCGCCATACGGGGCCAACCATTCCAGGCGTTTGATGTAGCCAGCCTGGTGGAAATCGCCCTGGGCATTGAAGTCGGTGACCGGGAATGACAGCAGGCCGTGAGAGAGGATGGATTTAAGTTCTTGTGGATTCATTGTTGTAGGCATCCTGTGGCGCTTGGGTGAAGGGTGTTGTTTTGCGTTGGAGGTAAGTTATCGTACAACATGTTCGATGACTAGTCCTTTTTGCGAGATTTTTTGCAGTGGGCAGGGAGGAAGGGTTATTGCCTGTTCGCGGGCGCGCCCGCTCCCACAGGTACGTTAATACCTTCAAGGACAGTGGAGATCCCTGTGGGAGCGGGCGTGCCCGCGAAGCGGCCGGTGTAGGCGAACAATAACGGAAGGAAAAGACACCGATGGCAGACTATCCGCAATCAGTCATCGTATCTCTTGGCGTGGAAGGAAAAAACGATCGCGGAGACAGGCACTAGGCCGCCGCCCGATTCCACGGGAAGTGTTCTGGGACCAGCAGAGGGTGACCGGGGAAACGGGGGCGGCCTTGCGCCGCCCCGCGATCAAAGCAGAGGAAACTGAAGGTCAGGCAGCGTGCTGGCGCTTGATCTGCGCCTTGCGTACCTGGGCACGGCAAGCATCGCCGAAGGCCTGGAACATCTTGATCGAATCCGGGTTTTTCGCAGCTTGCCACTCTGGGTGCCACTGCACCGCGAACAGGAACGGCGAAATGCTCGGGGCGTGAATGGCTTCGACCAGGCCGTCTTCGGCCAAGGCGATGGCTTCGATGCCGGCGCCGAGCGTGCGCAGACCTTGGCCATGCAGCGAGTTGACGCGAATTTCGTCGGTACCCAGGGTGTCACGCAGCCAGCTGCCCGGCTTGATCTTTACCCCATGTACCTGGGCGTACTGCACGTCAACCGGGTCTTCCGGGTTTTCCCGGTGGTCGTTGAAGCCAGGCTCGGCGTACACCTTCTGGTAGATGTCGCCACCCAAGGCCACGTTGATTTCCTGCATGCCACGGCAGATACCGAAGATCGGCAGGCCACGCTTGATCGCCGCCTTGACCAGCGGGATGTCGAACAGGTCGCGGTTCTGGTCCTGGCCCTTGCCTGGGGTTTCATTTTCCTGGCCGTACAGGGCCGGGTCGATGTTGCTGCCAGCGCCGGTCAGGTAAACGCCGTCGGCCATGTCCAGATAGGTGTCGAGGTCTTCGGTGCCGCAGCAGGTGGGCACCAGTACCGGGACGCAATCGGAGAATTCGACCAGCGGGGTGATGTATTTGTGGGTCATGACCTGATAGTCATGGCCTTTGCGCTCTTGGCTGCCCATGGTCATCAGGACGATGGGTTTGCGCAGGGAAGGTTGCTTGTTGCCAATGTTGCTGTTGGACATATGTCACCTTGGGACAGGTTCAGCCTGTCGTTGTTGTGCAGGTGCACGGCGCGGGGCCCTGAGTGCAGCCTGAAGCTCCGAGCACTGCCGGCTCGTCAGAGGCGACGATTCCGGTCGGGGCTTGTAGATAGCTTGCCAGAGCCGTTCGATATGTCAAACGACGGAAGAGGGCTTTAACGCGGGGAATGCACCGGTTTTTGGGGGTTGAAACCGATGCGGGCCTGTGGCGGCGTGGGTTTGGCGGCGGTGTTGGTCAATAATATTTAACGACGCAGTTGGGTCTTTGCAGCGGTGCAATGAAGGGGGCTGGAGTTTGTGCTACTGGCCCTATCGCCGGCAAGCCAGCTCCCACAGGTACTGCATCGGCCCTAAAAGCTGCAGATATCCTGTGGGAGCTGGCTTGCCGGCGATAGGGGCAGCACAGGCATCAAACATTTTGCTCAGTGCAGTATCTGCGCCAGGAACGCCTTGGCGCGCTCGGTACGCGGCTGGTTGAAGAACACCTGCGGCGGGCTGTCTTCGATGATCTGCCCACCCTCAAGGAACAGCACCCGCTCGGCTACCTGCCTGGCAAAGCCCATTTCATGGGTGACACAGAGCATGGTCATGCCAGTGCCGGCCAGTTGCACCAGCACATCCAGCACTTCGGCGACCATTTCCGGGTCCAGTGCCGACGTAGGCTCGTCAAACAGCATGATCCGAGGCTTCATGCACAGGGCCCGGGCAATCGCCACGCGCTGCTGCTGGCCGCCCGACAGCTGGCTGGGGTATTTGTGCGCCTGGCTTTCGATACCCACCTTGCTCAGGTACATGCGCGCCCGCTCTTCGGCGTCCTTGCGCGACAGCCCGCGCACGCTGGTGGGGGCCAGCAGGCAGTTGTCGAGCACGCTCATGTGCGGGAACAAGTTGAAGTGCTGGAACACCATGCCGATGTCGCTGCGCACCTGCGCCGCTTCACGGGTGGTGGCTGCCAGGTCGATGCCGTCCACCTGGATGTTGCCCTGTTGGGCCACTTCCAGGCGGTTGATGCAGCGGATCAGGGTCGACTTGCCCGAGCCGGACGGCCCGCACAGCACAATGCGTTCGCCTTCGCGCACCTGCAGGTTGATGTTGTGCAGCACGTGGAACGCGCCGTAGTGCTTGTTCAGGCCTTCGATACGGATCAGCACCGGGCGTGGGTCGGGCTCGGGGGCAAGGCTTGCAAGGCTCAGTGGTGCGGTCATGTTGTTGTTCTCCCGCGTGGGTTCAGTCGAAACGGGTCGCGCTGTAGGGCGCGGGGTCGGTGAAAGGGTGCTCGCCGGTGATCAGCTCGGCCACCAGCCGGCCGCTGACCGGGCCCAGGGTGAGGCCGTGGTGGGCGTGGCCAAAGTTGAACCACAGCCCCGGGTGGCGCGCTGCAGGGCCGATGACCGGGCGCATGTCGGGCAGGCATGGGCGGCGGCCCAGCCAAGGGGTGTCGTCCAGGCGTTCACCCAAGGCCGGGAACAGCTTGCGCGCCAGGGCCTCGCAGCGGCCCAGCTGGATCTGGTTGCCCGGCGCGCTGCTGGCGTCGAACTCGATGCCGGTGGTCAAGCGCACACCGCGCGCCATTGGCGCCAGCACGTAGCCGCCCTGGGTGTCGCAGATTGAATGCTCAAGCGTTGCGCCGTCACGGGTGCTGTAGTGCATGTGGTAGCCGCGCTTGATCGCCAGCGGAATCTGGTAGCCCAGGCCGCTGAACAGGTCGGCCGACTGCGGGCCGAGGCAGGCCACCACCTCGTCGGCGGTAATCGGGCCACGGCGGCTCTCTACCCGCCATTTGCCGTTGGCCTGGCGCAGGCTGCGCGCATCACCATGCAGGAACTGCCCACCGCGCTGCTGGAACAGCGCCGCATAGCCGCGGGTGAGGGCGCCGGGGTTGTTCACGGTCTTGGGGTCGAGCCAGTGAATGCCGCCGACCACGGTGGCGTCCAGCTGATGCTCGCGGGCCTGCAACTGCCCGCATTCCAGGATTTCAAATTGCAGGCCATAGCGGCTCAGGCCTTTGGCGTCGGCCTTGGCCTGCTCGAACAGGGCCGGGTCGCGGAACACTTCGATCCAGCCTTTGGCCTGCACCAGCCCTTCAAGGCCGGCGGCTTTGATCAGCGCGTCGTGTTCTTCGACGCAGCGCTGTACCAGCGGCAGCATGTCGGCGGCGGCCCCGGCCAGGCGCCCGGGGGCCGACTGGCGCCAGTAGCGCCACAGCCACGGCGCGGCCTTGGGCAGGTGCGCCAGGCTGTAGCGCACGTCGGGCTGGCGGTTCAGGCCGTAGCGCAACAATGCGCCGAACTGCCGGGGGAAGGCGTAGGGGATGACGCTGGAGCGCTCGATCAGCCCGGCGTTGCCGTGGCTGGTACCGCTGCCGGGCTCATCGCGGTCGATCAGGACAACCTGACGCCCGCGGGCCTGCAAGTGCAGGGCGGTGCTGACGCCGACGATGCCGGCGCCGAGGACAAGGGTCTGGCAATGCATGGAACGTATCCTTCGGTCAGTTCAGGTGGCGGCCCAGTCGGCCTTCCAGGTGTTTCAGCAGGCGCCGCACCAGTTCGACGATTACCAGGTAGAGCACGGCGGCCCAGAGGTAGATCTGGAAGTCGAAACTGCGCGAGAAGGCCAGTTTGGTCACGCCCATCAGGTCGTAGATGGTCACCAGCGAGGCAATGGCGCTGGCCTTGATCATCAGGATCAGTTCGTTGCCCAGCGGGCCGATGGCCACCAGCAACGACTGCGGCAGAATCACCTTGAAAAAGGTGGTCGAGCGCTTCAGGTTCAGCGCCCGCGCCGCTTCATGCTGCCCCGGCGCAACGGCCATCAGGCTGCCGCGGAAGATCTCCGCCTGGTAGGCAGCGGTGTTAAGGGTGAAGGCCAGCAAGGTGCAGAACCACGCCTCGCGGAAAAACCACCACAGGCCGGCGTCCTGCCAGAAGCCCTTGAGCGAACCCAGGCCGTAGTACAGCAGGAACAGCTGGGCCAGCAGGGGCGAGCCGCGGAAGAAGTAAACGTAGCCGGCGGCCATGCGTTGCAGCAGCAGGCTGCGCGACATGCGTGCCAAGGCCAGTAACAGCCCAAGTACGGCGCCCAGGCTGAAGGAAATGGCCACCAGTTTGGCGGTTACCAGCAGGCCATCAAGAAAGCGTGGCCCGTAGCGGTCCAGCAGGTCGGGGTCTAGCACCAGTGCCAGCAGTTGTTCCAGGCTCATGCCCGTGCTCCTTGCAGGTGGCGGTTACTGCGCCGTTCGATAAAGGCGAACACACGCCCGGAAAGCGCTGCAAACAACAGGTAACCCAGGCACGCTACGCCATAGAAGAACATTGGCTCCTTGGTCACGCTGACGGCCAGGTTGGTCTGGCGCATCAGGTCGACCAGCGAAATGGTCGACACCAGCGAGGTGTCCTTGAGCAGCGACAGCCAATTGTTCGACAGGCCGGGCAGGGCGATGCGGGTCAGTTGTGGCAGCAACACCTTGAAGAAGGCGGTGCGCTTGCTCAGGCCCAGTGCCGAGCAGGCCTCCAGCTGGCCCTTGGGCAGAGTCTTGAAGGCGGCCAGCCAGATCTCGCTTGAGAACGCGGCGAACACCAGGCTGAAGGCGATCATCGCGGCGAGGAAGGTGTTGATCAGGAATTCACCCTGATAGCCCATGGCCCCGAGAATTTTCTGCGCGGCGATCTGGCAGCCGTAATAGATGATCAGCAGTGTCAGCAGCTCGGGCAGGCCGCGGAAAACAGTGGAGAAGGTGGTGGCCCAGGCCCGTGGCAGGCGCTTGCGCGAGCGCGCCGCCAGGGCGACTACCAGGCCCAGCGGCAGGCCGATGGGCAGGCAGGCCAGTGCCAGTGAAACAGTCACCAGGGCGCCGGCCAGCAGCGCCTGGCCCCAGCCTCCGCTGGCGAAGGACAGCAAGGACAATTGATCGAGCATGACGAACACCTTGTGTTGACCTTACTGGCCTCATCGCCGGCAAGCCAGCTCCCACAAGGGACTGCACATCTGTCAGGCCTTGTGCGGTTCTGTGGGAGCTGGCTTGCCGGCGATGAGGCCGGATCAGGCGAGACGGGCTCTAAGATCAGTTGTAGATATCGAAAGCAAAGTACTTGCTGGCGATCTTCTGGTACGTGCCGTTGGCCACGATCTGTTGCAGCGCGGTGTTCAGGCGCTGGCGCAGGGCTTCGTCGTCCTTGCGCACGGCGATGGCGGCATCGGCCTTGGTGTCGGCCACGTCGCCGAGGATCTTGCAGCAGTCCCCGCCGTTCTTGGTCATCCACTCGTGCAGCGGGAATTTATCGGCAATTACCCCGTCCAGGCGCCCGGCGGCCAGGTCGGCGTTGGCTTCGTCCATGGTCGGGTACAGCTTCACATCGGCCCCGGCTTTGCCATACACGTCTTCGGCGTAGATAGCCTGGGTGGACGACGACTGGGCACCGACGGTGTAGCCGACGAAGTCGGTCTGGGCGCTGTCGATCTTGCTGTCCTTGGCGACTGCGACGGTCAGCGGGGTGCGGTAGTAGTGGTCGGTGAAGGCGATTTTCTTGCGCCGCTCTTCGGTGTTGATCATCGACGCGACGATGGCGTCGTACTTGCGCGCCATCAGGGCGGGGATGATGCCTTCCCAGTCCTGGGCCACCAGCGTGCACTCGACTTTCATCTGTTCGCACAGGGCATGGGTGATGTCGATATCGAAGCCATGCAGCTTGTTATCGGCGTCTACATAGTTGAAGGGCGGGTAGGCGCCCTCGGTGGCGAAGCGCAGGGTTTCGGCACTGGCAGCGCCCGTCAGCAGCAGGGCACACGCACCCACCAAGGCCATGGTCTTGTTCATCTCGCACCTCATTGCACTCTTGCTATTGTTGTTTGCCCGTCGGCCACGAGGTGTAGCCGACGAACTCGTTATGTAGAGCGGCAGTCGCTTCCAAGCGTTTTTCCACATCAGGCCCGAGTTTTTTGCAAACCTCGTTGACCATCAGGTGCACCCACGACAGCATCGTCGAGGTGGATTCCCAGAACAGATTGAACTCGGTGGGTATGCGGAACACCTCGTCGGCGTTGGCATCGGCCCAGTCGCAGAAGGTGTCGGTCACCAGGGTGACCGCAATGCCTGCCTCACGTGCCTTCTGGCACAGCAGCAGGGCGTGACGCGAATAACGGCGCGCCTCGAACACCACCAGGGCGCTGTCTTCGGCGCGGCCCAGCAGCACGTCACCGAAGTGCCCGGCACTGATATCGACCAGTTGCACGCCATCGCGCAGGTACTGAAGCAGGTGGCTCATGCACATGGCGATGCCGCGCTCGGTCTGGAAACCGGCGATGAATACCCGCGGCTTGCTCGCCAGGCGTTGCGCTACGCTGTGCCAGATTGGGCTTTGGCGGTATTCGTGGACGCGCATCAAGGCCGCGATTTCCAGCTCCAGGCTGCCGGCGTTGTCACTGGCGTCCTGGTTCTGGCGGTAATCCTGCAATCGGTCGCCCACCATCCACGGGCCGTCGCCCAGGTCGTTCTGCAGGTCTTGCTTAAGCGCCTTGAGGTGGGCATAACCCAGTGAGCGGCAGAAGCGCCCGACGCTGGATTCGCTGACGTCCAGCTTGGCGGCGATGCTGGCCGAGGTCTGGAACGGCAGTTCGTGCAGGTTGGCGAGCATGTAGGTGGCGATCTTGCGGCCCGAGGCAGCGGCCCCTTCGAGGCTGTTTTCCAGGCGTTGCTTGATCGGTTGGCTCATGCTGCGGCTCCAAGGGTAAGGCTTGGGAAGAAAATGAATGTTTTCTGTCATCAAGTCAATATTTGACAGATTGCTGTCACATGCAGGAAAGTTTTTGTCGTTGCAACGCTGTAGCCATTCCAATTCCAACAAGGAGCTTCAGATGTCCGCACCCTCCACCAGCACCGACGTGCGCGTGCCTTTTAACGAGCTCCAGAGCCTGTTGCAGGCCATCTTCCAGCGCCATGGGTGCAGCGAGGCCGTGGCCCGGGTACTGGCCCACAACTGCGCCAGCGCCCAGCGTGATGGCGCCCATAGCCATGGGGTGTTCCGCATGCCTGGTTATGTCTCGACCCTGGCCAGTGGTTGGGTCGATGGCAAGGCCACGCCAGAGGTCAGCGACGTGGCCGCCGGCTATGTGCGTGTCGATGCTGCGGGCGGTTTTGCCCAGCCGGCGCTGACGGCGGCCCGTGAGCTATTGGTGGCAAAGGCACGCAACGCCGGCATTGCCGTGCTGGCGATCCACAACTCGCACCACTTCGCCGCGCTGTGGCCGGATGTAGAACCGTTCGCCGAAGAAGGCCTGGTGGCCCTCAGCGTGGTCAACAGCATGACCTGCGTGGTGCCGCATGGCGCACGCAAGCCGCTGTTCGGTACCAACCCCATCGCTTTTGCTGCGCCTTGTGCCGAACATGACCCGATCGTCTTCGACATGGCCACCAGTGCCATGGCCCACGGCGATGTGCAGATTGCCGCACGTGCCGGCCAGCAATTGCCTGAAAGCATGGGTGTGGATGCCAATGGCGAACCGACCACCGAGCCCAAGGCGATTCTGGAGGGCGGCGCCCTGCTGCCATTTGGCGGGCACAAGGGCTCGGCGCTGTCGATGATGGTGGAGTTGCTGGCGGCGGCGCTGACCGGGGGTAATTTCTCCTGGGAGTTCGACTGGTCGGGTCACCCAGGGGCGAAAACACCCTGGACCGGGCAGTTGATCATCCTTATCGACCCCAGCAAGGCCGAAGGCGAGCGGTTTGCCCAGCGCAGTCGCGAACTGGTGGAGCAGATGCAGGCGGTGGGGCTGACGCGCATGCCGGGCGAGCGGCGCTATCGCGAGCGCGAGGTGGCCGAGGAGGAGGGCGTGGCATTGACCGAGCAGGAGTTGCAGGGCCTGAAAGAGCTGCTTGCCTGACCCGGCCTATCGCCGGCAAGCCAGCTCCCACAGGTACATCACCAACCTCAAGGCCTGTGGTGTACCTGTGGGAGCTGGCTTGCCGGCGATGAGGGCATCGCTGTCAGCACCAATCTCCAGCCATGCAATGTTGCATAGACAACCTTGCACAATAGTGGATGTTCCTGAGCCCACACACCGGGTATGCTCAGGTCTGCCTTTTCGAACTGTCCTGATCCAAGGAGCTGCACGCTGTGTTCAAACATGTCGATGCCTATGCCGGCGACCCGATCCTCTCGCTGATGGAAACCTTCAAGGCCGACCCGCGCGCCGACAAGGTCAACCTGAGTATCGGCCTGTATTACGATGAGGCCGGCGTGGTGCCGCAACTGGCGGCTGTGGATGCGGTGGAAAAACGCATGGCCGGCCAGGACCACGAAGCATCCCTTTACCTGCCGATGGAAGGCCTGGCCAGCTACCGCCAGGCGATCCAGGCGCTGTTGTTCGGTGCCGATCACCCGGCCGTGACCGGCGGTCGCGTGGCCACTGTGCAGACCGTGGGTGGCTCCGGCGCCCTGAAAGTCGGTGCCGACTTCCTCAAGCGCTACTTCCCGCAGTCCGAAGTCTGGGTGAGCAACCCGACCTGGGACAACCACCGCGCCATCTTCGAAGGTGCCGGCTTCAAGGTAAACACCTACCCGTACTTCGACCAGGCCACCCGTGGCGTGGACTTCGACGGCATGCTGGCCACCTTGCAGGCCCTGCCGGCCAACAGCGTGGTACTGCTGCACCCTTGCTGCCACAACCCCACCGGTGCCGACCTTACGCAAAACCAGTGGCAACAAGTGGTCGAAGTGGTCAAGGCACGCCAGCTGATCCCGTTCCTCGACATCGCCTACCAGGGCTTTGCCGAAGGCCTGGTGGAAGACGCCTACGCCATCCGCGAAATGGCCCGCGCCGGCGTGCCGTGCCTGGTCAGCAACTCGTTCTCGAAAATCTTCTCGCTTTACGGCGAGCGGGTAGGCGGCCTGTCGGTGGTCTGCGACGACCAAGCCACTGCCCAGAGCGTGCTTGGCCAGCTGAAGGCTACCGTGCGCCGCAACTACTCCAGTCCGCCCAACTTCGGCGCCCAGCTGGTGGCAGGCGTGCTCAGCGATGCAGCCCTCAATGCCCAGTGGGCCGAGGAAGTCGAAGTGATGCGCAAGCGCATCCTCGACATGCGCCAGGCGCTGGTCGATGCCTTGGCCGTGCTGCTGCCAGGTCAGGACTTCCAGTTCTTCCTGCGCCAGCGTGGCATGTTCAGCTACACGGGCTTCAGCGTCGAGCAAGTGCGCCGCCTGCGTGACGAGTTTGGCGTGTACCTGATCGACAGTGGCCGCGTGTGCATGTCCGGCTTGCGCCCGGCCAACCTGCAACGGGTTGCCGAAGCGTTCGCTGCTGTTCAGAAGTAATTTCTCAAGGGGCCCTGCGCGGCCCTTCCTGTGGGAGCGCGGCCTTTGTGGGAGCGCCCCGGCAAGGCCGCTCCCACAATTATCTCCTTTACCCCCCGGTGTAGCCTGCTTGTAAAGACAAGTGCAACCGCCCCTCGGAAAAGGGCTTCGCAAGTGCAACCTTTCGGTGCACAATCGCGCCCCTCTTTTCCGGTTGAGTTGGGCGAAGGCACTGTTTCGCCATTCTCAGCCTGTTACAGTCTTGCGAGTGGAGCTTCACCCGGAATGAATGAGCAGGCCCCAAGCGTTGAACAACGCTTTGTAGAATCGACCCCCGCCACCCTCGGCAGCTGGGCGCGTCACGACACCACCTGGATGCTGGGCCTGTTCGGCACAGCCATTGGCGCCGGAACCCTGTTCCTGCCGATCAACGCCGGCCTTGGCGGTTTCTGGCCGTTGCTGATCCTGGCTGTACTGGCCTTCCCAATGACCTACTTCGCCCACCGCGGGTTGACCCGCTTCGTGCTCTCCGGGCGCAATGGTGGCGACATCACCGAAGTGGTCAAAGAGCACTTCGGCAGCAACGCCGGTGCCGCGATCACCGTGCTGTACTTCTTCGCGATCTTCCCCATCCTGCTTATCTATAGCGTGGCACTGACCAACACCGTGTCCAGCTTCATGGAGCACCAGCTGCACATGGCGCCGCCACCACGGGCCATCCTGTCGTTTGTGCTGATCCTCGGCCTGCTGGCCATCGTGCGCTGCGGCGAGCAGGCCACGGTCAAGGTCATGAGCCTGCTGGTGTACCCGTTCATCGTCGCCCTGGCCCTGCTGGGCCTGTACCTGGTGCCGCATTGGACCGGTGGCATCCTCGACAGCGCCACCCAGGTGCCGCCGGCCTCGGCCTTCCTGCACACCCTGTGGCTGGCCATTCCGGTAATGGTGTTCTCGTTCAACCACTCGCCGATCATTTCGGCCTTCGCCGTCGACCAGAAGCGCCGCTACGGCGAGCATGCCGACGAGCGCAGCGGCCAGATCCTGCGCCGCGCCCACCTGCTGATGGTGGTGATGGTGCTGTTCTTCGTGTTCAGTTGCGTGCTCACCCTGAGCAGCGCCCAACTGGCCGAAGCCAAGGCACAGAACCTGTCGATCCTGTCGTACCTGGCCAACCACTTCAGCAACCCGACCATCGCGTTCGCTGCGCCGCTGATCGCCTTCGTGGCCATCGCCAAGTCGTTCCTGGGCCATTACATCGGTGCTAGCGAAGGCCTGAAAGGTATTATCGCCAAGACCGGTGCACGCCCGGGTGCCAAGACCCTGGACCGCGTGGTAGCCGCGTTGATGCTGGTGGTGTGCTGGATCGTTGCCACCCTCAACCCGAGCATCCTCGGCATGATCGAATCGCTCGGCGGCCCGATCCTTGCGGTGCTGTTGTTCCTGATGCCGATGTACGCCATCCACCGTGTTCCGTCGATGCGCAAGTACAGCGGTGCAGCCTCCAACGTGTTCGTTGTAGTGGTCGGCCTGGTTGCGTTGACCTCGGTGGTGTACGGCCTGCTGAGCTGATTCGCTGCCTGAAATAAAGAATGCCCGGGTCGCTTGTCGCAACCTGGGCATTTTTTTGTCCACAAAAATTGTCCGGCAATAGAACAATTTCACCTGCCCCCATAGGCACCCGGCCGCCTTCATGCTTAACTCAGTGTCCTTTTCAAACCCAGCATAAGGATTTCGTCATGGCTCAAGTGACTCTCAAAGGCGGCCCGGTTCAGGTCAACGGCGAACTGCCGAAAATCGGCGCCCAGGCTCCGGCATTCTCCCTGGTCGGTGAAGGCCTGGCTGACAAGTCGCTGAAGGACTACGCCGGCAAGCGCAAGGTGCTGAACATCTTCCCAAGCGTTGACACCCCAACCTGCGCCACCTCCGTGCGCAAGTTCAACGCCCAGGCCAACGATGTGGCCAACACCGTGGTGCTGTGCATCTCCGCCGACCTGCCGTTTGCCCAAGCACGCTTCTGCGGTGCCGAAGGCCTGGAAAACGTGAAGAACCTGTCGACCCTGCGTGGCCGTGAGTTCCTCGAAAACTACGGCGTCGCCATCGCCGACGGCCCGCTGGCCGGCCTGGCTGCCCGCGCCGTGGTGGTGCTGGATGAAAACGACAACGTGCTGCACAGCGAGCTGGTTGGCGAAATTGCTGACGAGCCGAACTACGATGCAGCGCTGGCAGTACTGAAGTAAGGGTTGTGGGGCAGGGCGGCTGAGTCCTGTGTTGGCCTCTTCGCGGGTGAACCCGCTCCCACAGGTAAAGCACAGCTTTTGAAATCTGTGCGGTACCTGTGGGAGCGGGTTCACCCGCGAAAGGGCCAGCTCAAGCAACCGAAACCTTTCAGCCCGCCACCGCTCCAAGCAACACCCTGTAACGGCCCGGAACGCTTTCCGGGCCGTTTTCATTTAAAGTTCAGCGTCTTGGCAACGTCAGCCAAAGGTAAACCTCTGGTAAAGGCCCTTTGCTAAAACGATGCCATTGCTTATCGTTCACCCTCCCCAAGCCGCCATTCCGAACAAGGTTCGTTCAACCCATGCAAGTGTCCAACTCCCGTTCCCCCCGTCGCTGGCTCGTCGGCCTGCTGATCCTGCTGCTGGTGGCTGCACTGGCCTGGTGGCTGTGGCCTGCAGCAACGCCTGCGCATAAAGAAGCCGGCGGCGGCGGGCGCGGCGGCAAGGGCATGGGCATGATGGGCGGCCGCCCGGGCTTCGGCGGCTCCAGCGAAGCGGTGCCGGTGCGCGTCGAACCGGTACGCGTGGGCGACTTCCCCCTGTATTACAAAGCCCTGGGCACAGTCACTGCCACCAACACGGTCAATGTGCGCAGCCGCGTGGCTGGCGAACTGGTGAAGATCCACTTCAAGGAAGGCCAGCAGGTCAAGGCCGGCGACCTGCTCGCCGAAATCGACCCACGCTCGTACCGTATCGCCCTGCAGCAGGCTGAAGGTACGCTGGCGCAAAACCAGGCGCAGCTGAAAAACGCCCAGGTGGATGTAGCCCGCTATAAAGGCCTCTACGCCGAAGACAGTATTGCCAAGCAAACCCTCGATACCGCCGAAGCGCAGGTGGCGCAGTTCCAGGGTCTGGTCAAGACCAACCAGGCACAGGTCAACGACGCCCGCCTGAACCTCGACTTCACCCAGATCCGTGCGCCGATCAACGGCCGCGTGGGCCTGCGCCAGCTCGACCTGGGCAACCTCGTTGCGGCCAACGACACCACGGCACTGGTGGTGATTACCCAGACCGAGCCGATCAACGTCGCCTTCACCCTGCCGGAGACCGAACTGAGCACCGTGCTGGAACGCTACCGCAGCGGCGCCAGCCTGCCGGTCGAGGCCTGGGACCGCAGTGACAGCAAGCTGCAGTCTACCGGCGTGCTGGGCAGTATCGACAACCAGATCGACACCACCACCGGTACGCTCAAGTTCAAGGGGCGCTTCGAGAACAAGGACCTGGCCCTGTTCCCCAACCAGTTCGTCAACGTGCGTCTGCTGGCCGATACCCTCAAGCAGGTGGTCGTGGCCCCGGCAGCGGCCATCCAGTTTGGCAATGACGGTACCTTTGCCTATGTGGTCAACGCCGAAAACACGGTGAACGTTCGCAAGCTCAAGGTTGGCGCCAGCGATGGCGAGAACAGCGTCATCCTCGAAGGCCTGAAGGCCGGGGACCGCCTGGTGCTGGAAGGCACCGACCGCCTGCGCGAAGGCACCAAGGTGGAAGTGGTCGAAGACAGCTCGCAAGTGCCGACCACGCCTGGCCAGCACTTGCAAGGGCAGGACACCAAGGGGGCGGCGCACACTGGTGAAGCACAGCCTGGCAACGCAGCGGGCAAGGCGGGCGCATGAACCTCTCGCGCCTGTTCATCCTGCGGCCGGTCGCCACCACGCTGAGCATGCTGGCCATCGTCCTGGCCGGCCTGATCGCTTACAAGCTGCTGCCGGTCTCCGCTCTACCGCAGGTAGATTACCCAACCATCCGCGTCATGACCCTGTACCCCGGCGCTAGCCCGGAGGTCATGACCAGCGCCGTCACCGCACCCCTGGAGCGCCAGTTCGGCCAGATGCCCGGCCTGGAGCAAATGGCTTCGACCAGCTCTGGTGGTGCCTCGGTGCTGACCCTGCGCTTCAACCTCGACATGAACATGGACGTTGCCGAGCAACAGGTGCAGGCCGCGATCAACGCTGCCAGCAACCTGCTGCCCAGCGACCTGCCTGCGCCGCCGGTGTACAACAAGGTCAACCCGGCCGATACCCCGGTGCTGACCCTGGCCATTTCGTCCAAGACCATGCCGCTGCCCAAGCTCAACGACCTGGTCGATACGCGCGTGGCGCAAAAGCTTGCACAGATCAGCGGCGTAGGCATGGTCAGCATTGCTGGCGGCCAGCGCCAGGCGGTACGCATCAAGGTCAACGTCGACGCCCTGGCGGCCAACGGCCTGAACCTGGATGACGTGCGCACGCTGATCGGTGCCTCGAACGTCAACCAGCCCAAGGGCAATTTCGATGGCCCCACCCGGGTGTCGATGCTCGATGCCAATGACCAGCTGCGCTCCCCCGAGGAATACGCCAACCTGATCCTGGCCTACACCAACGGTGCGCCGCTGCGTCTGAAAGATGTGGCCGAAATCGTCGATGGTGCAGAAAACGAGCGCCTGGCCGCCTGGGCCAACGAAAACCACGCGGTGCTGCTGAACATCCAGCGCCAGCCAGGCGCCAACGTCATCGAAGTGGTCGACCGCATCAAGGAACTGTTGCCGTCGATCACCGACAACCTGCCGGCGGGCCTCGATGTCTCGGTACTGACCGACCGCACCCAGACCATTCGTGCTGCGGTCAAGGACGTACAGCACGAACTGCTGATCGCCATCGTCCTGGTGGTGATGGTCACCTTCGTCTTCCTGCGCCGGTTCAGTGCCACCCTCATCCCGTCGATTGCCGTGCCGCTGTCGCTGATCGGCACGTTCGGCGTGATGTACCTGGCCGGTTTCTCGGTGAACAACCTGACGCTGATGGCCCTGACCATTGCCACCGGCTTTGTGGTCGACGACGCCATCGTCATGCTGGAGAACATCTCCCGGCACATCGAAGAGGGCGAGACGCCCATGCAGGCGGCGCTCAAGGGCGCCCGGCAGATCGGCTTCACCCTGATTTCGCTGACCTTCTCGCTGATCGCTGTACTGATCCCGCTGCTGTTCATGGCTGACGTGGTCGGCCGCCTGTTCCGCGAGTTCGCCATCACCCTGGCGGTGGCCATCCTGATTTCCCTGGTAGTGTCGCTGACCCTGACGCCGATGATGTGCGCGCGCCTGCTCAAGCGCGAGCCCAAGGAAGAAGAACAAGGCCGCTTCTACCGCGCCAGTGGCGCCTGGATCGACTGGCTGATCAAACACTACGGCAACGCCCTGCAGTGGGTGCTCAAGCACCAGCCTCTTACCCTGCTGGTAGCCGTGGCCAGCCTGGTGCTGACCGTGTTCCTGTACATCGTGGTACCCAAGGGCTTCTTCCCGGTGCAGGACACCGGGGTGATCCAGGGCATTTCCGAAGCACCGCAGTCCACTTCGTTCGCCGCCATGAGCGAGCGCCAGCAGGCCCTGAGCAAGGTGATCCTGCAGGACCCTGCCGTGCAGAGCCTATCGTCCTACATTGGCGTCGATGGCGACAACGCCACGCTCAACAGCGGCCGCTTGTTGATCAACCTCAAGCCTCACGGCGAGCGCGATGTCACCGCCACTGAAGTGATCAGCCGCTTGCAGCCGCAACTTGACCGGCTGGTGGGCATCCGCTTGTTCATGCAACCGGTGCAGGATCTGAGCATCGAAGACCGGGTCAGCCGTACCCAGTACCAGTTCAGCCTGTCATCGCCGGACGCCGACCTGCTGTCGCAGTGGAGCGGCAAGCTGGTGCAGGAGCTGCAGCAGCGCCCGGAACTGGCCGACGTGGCCAGTGACCTGCAGGACAAGGGCCTGCAGGTGTACTTGGTGATCGACCGTGACATGGCCAGCCGCCTGGGCATCAACGTGGCGCAGATCACCAACGCCCTGTACGACGCCTTCGGCCAGCGGCAAATTTCCACCATCTACACCCAGGCCAGCCAGTACCGCGTGGTGCTGCAGTCCAAGGACGCCTCAGTGATCGGCCCGCAGGCGCTGGAGTCGATCCACGTCAAGGCCACCGATGGCGGCCAGGTGCGGCTGTCGGCGCTGGCGCGCATCGAGCAGCGCCAGGCCCAGCTGGCCATTTCCCACATCGGCCAGTTCCCGGCGGTGACCCTGTCGTTCAACCTGGCCCATGGCGCGTCGTTGGGCGAAGCCGTGCAGGTGATCGAGCAGGTGCAGCAGGACATCGGCATGCCGCTGGGTGTACAAACCCGCTTCCAGGGCGCCGCGCAGGCCTTCCAGGCGTCGCTGTCCAGCACCTTGCTGCTGATTCTGGCAGCGGTGGTGACCATGTACATCGTGCTGGGCGTGCTGTATGAAAGCTACATCCATCCGGTGACCATCCTCTCGACCCTGCCATCGGCGGCGGTGGGTGCCTTGCTGGCCTTGCTCATCAGCGGCAACGACCTGGGCATGATCGCCATCATCGGCATCATCCTGCTGATCGGCATCGTCAAGAAGAACGCGATCATGATGATCGACTTTGCCCTTGAGGCCGAGCGCCACCAGGGCATGAGCCCGCGCGATGCGATTTACCAGGCGGCGCTGCTGCGCTTTCGGCCGATCCTGATGACCACCCTGGCCGCGCTGTTTGGTGCCGTGCCGCTGATGCTCGCCACCGGTTCCGGCGCCGAGCTGCGCCAGCCGCTGGGCCTGGTGATGGTCGGCGGGTTGCTGGTCAGCCAGGTGCTGACGCTGTTCACCACCCCGGTCATCTACCTGTACTTCGACCGCCTGGCCCGCCGCTGGCGCCCGGCCACTGACGTGAAGCAGGCCGAGGCATGAACCTGTCTGGTCCTTTCATCCGTCGCCCGGTAGCGACCATGCTGCTAAGCCTGGCGATCATGCTGCTGGGCGGCGTCAGCTTCGGCCTGTTGCCCGTGGCACCGCTGCCACAGATGGACTTCCCGGTAATCGTGGTGTCGGCCAACTTGTCCGGCGCCAGCCCGGAGGTCATGGCCTCCACCGTGGCCACGCCACTGGAGCGCAAGCTGGGCAGCATCGCTGGCGTGACCACGCTGACCAGCAGCTCCAACCAGGGCTCCACGCGGGTCATCATCGGCTTCGAAATGGGCCGCGACATCGACGGCGCGGCTCGCGAGGTGCAGGCAGCGATCAACGCCACCCGCAACCTGCTGCCCAGCGGCATGCGCAGCATGCCCACCTACAAGAAGATCAACCCGTCGCAAGCCCCCATCATGGTGCTGTCGCTGACGTCGGACGTGTTGCAGAAAGGCCAGCTGTACGACCTGGCCGACACTATCCTGTCGCAGAGCCTGGCCCAGGTGTCGGGGGTAGGGGAGGTGCAGATCGGCGGCAGTTCGCTGCCGGCGGTGCGCATTGCCGTCGAGCCGCAATTGCTCAACCAGTACGGCGTGTCGCTGGATGATGTGCGGACGGCCGTGTCCAACGCCAACCAGCGCCGGCCCATGGGCTTTGTCGAGGATGCCGAGCGTAACTGGCAGGTGAGGGCCAACGACCAGCTGGAAAGCGCCAAGGATTACGAGCCGGTGGTGATTCGCCAGCAGAACGGCACCATCCTGCGCCTGTCCGACGTGGCTACCATTACCGATGGCGTGGAGAACCGCTACAACAGCGGTTTCTTCAATGACCAGAGCGCGGTGCTGCTGGTGGTCAACCGCCAGACCGGTGCCAACATCATCGAAACGGTCGACCAGATCAAGGCGCAATTGCCAGCCCTGCAGTCGCTGCTGCCGGCCAGTGTGCAACTGAACGTGGCGATGGACCGCTCGCCGGTGATCAAGGCCACCCTGAAGGAGGCCGAACACACCCTGCTGATCGCTGTGGTGCTGGTGATCCTGGTGGTGTACCTGTTCCTCGGCAGCCTGCGCGCCTCACTCATTCCCAGCCTGGCAGTGCCAGTCTCGCTGGTGGGTACTTTTGCGGTCATGTACCTGTGCGGCTTCTCGCTCAACAACCTGTCGCTGATGGCGTTGATCCTCGCCACTGGCTTGGTGGTGGACGACGCCATCGTTGTGCTGGAGAACATCTCGCGGCACATCGAGGACGGCCAGCCGCCGATGAAGGCGGCCTTCCTAGGGGCCAGGGAGGTGGGCTTCACCTTGCTGTCGATGAACGTGTCGCTGGTGGCGGTGTTCGTCTCCATCCTGTTCATGGGCGGCATCGTGCGCAACCTGTTCCAGGAGTTCTCGATCACACTGGCGGCGGCGATCATCGTGTCGCTGGTGGTATCGCTGACGCTCACGCCGATGCTGTGCGCCCGCTGGCTCAAACCACACCAGGCCGAGCAGACCCGCGTGCAGCGCTGGAGCGACAAGGTGCACCAGCGCATGGTCAACGCCTATGACCGCAGCCTGGGCTGGGTCTTGCGCCACAAGCGCCTGACCCTGCTCAGCCTGCTGGCGACCATCGGGATCAACATCGCCCTGTACGTGGTGGTGCCCAAGACGCTGATGCCCCAGCAGGACACCGGCCAGCTGATGGGCTTTATCCGCGGTGACGACGGCCTGTCGTTCACCGTGATGCAACCGAAAATGGAAATCTACCGCCGCGCCTTGCTGGCGGACCCGGCCGTGCAGAGTGTGGCCGGTTTCATCGGTGGCAACAGCGGCACCAACAATGCCATGGTGCTGGTGCGCCTCAAGCCGATCAACGAGCGCAAGATCGATGCGCAGAAAGTGATCGAGCGCCTGCGCAAGGAAATGCCCAAAGTGCCAGGCGGGCGGCTGTTCCTGATGGCGGACCAGGACTTGCAACTGGGTGGTGGTGGGCGTGACCAGACCTCGTCACAGTACCTGTATACCCTGCAGAGCGGCGACCTGGCGGCATTGCGCCAGTGGTTCCCCAAGGTGGTCGCGGCGCTGCGTGCACTGCCGGAGCTGACCGCCATCGACGCCCGTGACGGTTCCGGTACCCAGCAGGTGACGCTGGTGGTCGACCGTGACCAGGCCAAGCGCCTGGGCATCGACATGGACATGGTGACCACGGTACTGAACAACGCCTACAGCCAGCGGCAGATCTCCACCATCTACGACAGCCTCAACCAGTACCAGGTGGTGCTGGAAATCAACCCGAAATACGCCTGGGACCCGAGCACCCTTGAGCAAGTACAGGTAATCACCGCTGACGGCGCCCGCGTGCCGCTGTCGACCATCGCCCGCTACGAGAACAGCCTGGCCAACGACCGGGTCAGCCACGAAGGCCAGTTCGCCTCCGAAGACATCGCCTTCGACGTCGCCGAAGGCTACAGCCCCGACCAGGCCATGGCGGCGGTGGAGCGCGCGGTGGCCAAGCTGGGCTTGCCCGAGGAGGTGATTGCCAAGCTCGGCGGTACTGCCGATGCCTTTGCCAAGACCCAGCAGGGCCAGCCATTCATGATCCTCGGCGCGCTGCTGCTGGTGTACCTGGTGCTGGGCATTCTTTATGAAAGCTACATCCACCCACTGACCATTCTGTCGACACTGCCTTCGGCAGGCGTCGGCGCCCTGCTGACGCTGTATGTCACCGGTGGCGAATTCAGCCTGATCTCGCTGCTGGGGCTGTTCCTGCTGATCGGTGTGGTGAAGAAGAACGCCATCTTGATGATCGACCTGGCCTTGCAGCTGGAGCGTCACCAGGGCCTGTCGCCGGAAGAGTCTATCCGCCGGGCCTGCCTGCTGCGCCTGCGACCGATCCTGATGACCACCATTGCAGCCATCCTTGGCGCCTTGCCGCTGCTGCTAAGCCACGCAGAAGGCGCGGAAATGCGCCAGCCACTGGGCCTGACCATCATTGGTGGCCTGGTGTTCAGCCAGGTGCTCACCCTTTATACGACGCCGGTTGTCTACCTGTACCTGGACCGCCTGCGCCACCGTTTCAACCGTTGGCGCGGCGTGCGCACCGACGTCGCCCTGGAAACCCCGCTATGACTTTTGCCCAGACCCCACTTCACCGTGCGCTGCAAGCGTTGACCCGAGGGCGTGGCTCGCGCCTGCTCGGCGCCGGGTTGTGCGTGGCCTTGCTCAGTGCCTGTACCTTGAGCCCGGACTACCACCGCCCCGAGCTGAACAGCACGGCGGCGCAGTTCAAACACGCTGAAGGCTGGACCCAGGCCACGCCGTCCGATGCCATCGCCCGCGGCGCCTGGTGGGAAATCTACGGCGATGCAGGGCTCAATGCGCTGGTCGAGGAGCTTAACCGCAGCAACCAGACCGTGGCGCAATCAGAAGCGCAGTACCGCCAGGCTCAGGCGCTGGTGCGCAGCAGCCGTGCGGCGCTGTTTCCCAGCCTGGACCTGAGCGCTGGCAAGAACCGCTCGGCGCAGGGTACCGGCAGCTCCAGTTCCAGCCTGTCCAACAACAGCAGTGGTATTCGCAACACCTACACCGCGCAGTTGGGCGTGAGTTGGGAAATCGACCTGTGGGGCAAGCTGCGCGAAACCATGAATGCCAACGAGGCCAGCGCTGAAGCCAGCTTCGCCGACCTTGCTTCGATCCGCTTGAGCCAGCAATCGGAGCTGGTGCAGAACTACCTGCAATTGCGTGTTATCGATGAGCAGAAACGTTTGCTGGAAGCCACCGTGGCGGCCTATGAGCGCTCGCTGCGAATGACCGAAAACCAGTACCGCGCCGGTGTCTCCGGGCCGGATGCCGTGGCCCAGGCACGCACCCAGCTCAAAAGCACCCAGGCTGACCTGATCGACCTGATCTGGCAGCGTGCGCAGTTCGAGAACGCCATCGCTGTGCTGCTGGGCAAGACCCCGGCCGACTTTGCCCTGGCTGACAGCAAGGCTATCCCGGCATTACCGGTAATTCCGGTGTCGCTGCCTTCGCAACTGCTGGAACGTCGCCCGGACATCGCTGCTGCCGAACGCAACGTGATGGCGGCCAACGCCAATATTGGCGTGTCGCGGGCTGCGTACTTCCCCGACCTCAGCCTGAGCATGAGTGGTGGTTATTCCAGCAGCAGCTTCAGCAACTGGATCGAGCTGCCCAACCGCTACTGGTCGGTAGGCCCGCAGCTGGCGCTGACCCTGTTCGACGCCGGCAAGCGCAGCGCCGAGGTGGACCGCACGGTGGCGGTGTATGACCAGACCGTGGCGCAGTATCGTCAGACTGTGCTGGACGGCTTCAAGGAAGTGGAAAACCTGCTGGTGCAGTTGAAGGTGTACGGCGATGAAGCGGTGGTGCGCCAGGAGGCGCTGGACGCCGCACGCGAGTCGCTGCGCCTGACCGAGAACCAGTACCGCGCGGGGCTGATTGGCTATCTGGATGTCGTCAACGTACAAACCACGGCGCTGAGCAACGAGCGCAGCGTGTTGAACCTGCTGCAAGGGCGCCTGGTGGCCAGTGTGCAGTTGGTGGCCGCATTGGGCGGCGGCTGGGATGCAGAACAAGCCTTTGCCGAGCAGGATTGACCTTACCCATAAACGTGTACCCCTGTAGGAGCGGCCTTGTGTCGCGATCGGGCCGCTCCTACAGAGATCGCGTTCAGGTTGGGGCGTGGCGTCTATTGGATCCATTCCCATTCGCAAAAACCCCGTGCGTTTCGCCTAAGCTTGAGTACAATCGTCAGCTTTTGCCGGGCCCCCCGTCCCGTCGCTGGAACTCCCAATGCTGACCGGTAGCTACTCCTCTTCGCTGGTGTTGATTTCGCTGTGCGTGGCGATCCTGGCGTCCTACACCGCCCTTGACCTGACTGGCCGCATCGCCACGGCCAAGGGCCGCGCTGCCTACTTGTGGATGGGCGGCGGTGCGCTGGCCATGGGCATCGGTGTATGGTCGATGCACTTCATCGGCATGCTTGCGTTCAGCCTGCCCATCGACCTGGGTTACGACCTTGCCCTGACCGCGTTCTCGCTGTTGATCGCCGTGCTGTCCTCGGGTTTTGCCTTGTGGCTGGTGAGCCAGCCGAGCCTGCCGGCGCTGCAACTGGGGTTCGGCGCGCTGATCATGGGGGCCGGCATCGCCTGCATGCACTACACCGGCATGGCCGCAATGCGCATGCTGCCGGGCATCGATTACGACCCGACGTTGTTCGGTGCCTCGCTGCTGATTGCCGTGGGCGCCTCGGCGGCGGCGTTGTGGATTGCCTTCCGCCTGCGCCGGCACACCCCGTATGTGCGGCAGATCCGTGGTCTGGCCGCGGTGGTCATGGGCATTGCCATCGTTGGCATGCATTACACCGGCATGGCGGCGGCGAATTTCCCCGCAGGCAGCTTCTGTGGTGCGCTGGGCGACGGGCTGCAGGGCGACGGCCTGGTGTATCTGGTGCTGATCACCACCCTGGCGGTGCTGGCGGTGGCCTTGCTGACCTCGGTGCTGGACGCCCGCCTGGAGGCACGCACCGCCGAGCTGGCCCGTTCGCTGACACTGGCCAACCAGGAACTCACTCAGCTTGCCCTGCACGACACCCTTACCGACTTGCCCAACCGCACATTGCTGGCTGACCGCATCGAGCAGGCCATCGCCAAGGTGGCGGAGCAGGGCGGCTGTTTTGCCCTGATGTTCATCGACCTGGATGGCTTCAAACCGGTCAACGATGCCTTTGGCCACCATATCGGTGACCTGCTGCTCAAGGCCGTCGCAGCGCGCCTGCGCGGCCATCTGCACAGCCAGGACACCCTGGCGCGCATCGGCGGCGACGAATTCGTGCTGCTGGTAGAGCTGCAGGAACCTGATGATGCCATGGACGTGGCGGTCAAGCAGGTGAACCTGGTGTCGCGGCCATTCCGCGTGGCCGAGCACGACCTGCAACTGTCGGCGAGCCTGGGCATCGTCCTGTACCCCGGCAACGGCCAGGACCAGCACGAGTTGTTGCGCAATGCCGATGCTGCCATGTACCACGCCAAGAGCGCGGGCAAGAACGGCTACAGCTTCTTTGATGTGTCGATGAACAGCAACGCACGTCAGCAACTGCAACTGCTGCAGGACCTGCGCCAGGCCCTGGAGCAAGGCCAGTTCCGCTTGCATTACCAGCCCAAGTTCGACGCCCAGGCCTGCCTGCCGATTGGTGCCGAGGCTTTGTTGCGTTGGGAACACCCGCAGCACGGTCTGTTGCTGCCCGACCGCTTCATAGGCCTGGCGGAAAAGACCGGCCTGATCATACCGATCGGTGAGTGGGTACTTGACGAAGCCTGCCGGCAGATGCGGCATTGGCTGGATGAGGGGCACGAGGGCTGGCGCATGGCGGTGAACCTGTCGGCCATCCAGTTCTGCCATGCAGGGCTGGTCGAAAGTGTGGCCCGGGCCCTGCAGGAGAACGGGTTGCCGGCCAATTGCCTGACCCTGGAAATTACCGAAACCACCGCCATGCACGACGCCGATGCCAGCCTGACCGTGTTGCAACGCCTGTCCGACATGGGCGTGGACCTGTCCATCGATGATTTCGGCACCGGCTACTCCAGCCTGATGTACCTCAAGCGCCTGCCGGCCAACGAGCTGAAGATCGACCGTGGCTTCGTGCGAGACCTGGAGCAGGACAGTGACGATGCAGCGATTGTCTCGGCAATCGTCGCATTGGGCCAGGCACTGGGCCTGCGCATCGTTGCCGAAGGGGTGGAGACCGACAAGCAGCAGGACTTCCTGACCCGACTGGGCTGTGATTCGCTGCAAGGATACCTGCTGGGGCAGCCGGTACCGGCCGAGCAGTTCATGGGCAAGTTGCAGGCCTTGCGCCAGGACAAGAGCGTTGCAGGCTAAACAGCGCGGCGCAAGGAGAGGGCGGGTATGAACGCGTCCATTTCCGCTTCGACGGCTTCGATAATGCGCTCCACATCGGCTGCGGCCATGATTGCTGAACACGGGATGCCGGCGATAGCCATGAGGGTTTCGCCGGTGGCGCGGTCGAACAGCCGCGCGACCATGCTGCGCGGCGCATCCATGTTGGCTTCGAAGCCCAATGGATGAAAGTGCCAGCGCATCACCTGGCAGGCGTTGGGGAACGTCATCTTGTTCATGCCAGCCTCCTTGTCCGTGCCTGGACGTGGTGAGCGGGTGGCCACATCGATGCAGCCGCCGGGAAGGTAAACATAGCACCTGCCACGGGCGATTCTCGGCTGCAAACATGACAAATGTAGCAATCCATGACTTGGGTCACATCCGTCTGATCATGCCCATAAGCCGGCTGCCTTCAGGCAAACGTTTACCTCACGCGATAGCGCCGGTTATCCGCTTCAATCCGAGCGTTTTAACGGGTTATCGGCGAAACATTTTTCGGACGAGCGGCAGGCTCACCCCAGCAGCCCGGCCGCGATGTTGATGGTGAACCCCAGGATTGCAGTATTGAACACGAAACCCACCAACGAATGTGCCAGCACTACCCGCCGCAGTTGCCTGCCGGCAACGCCTACGTCGGAGGTTTGCACGGCCACGCTGATGGTGAACGAGAAGTAGTGAAAGTCCCAATAGTCCGGGTTGCGCTCGCCGTCGGCGAAACGTAACGGTGGTTCATGGTTGCGTCCGGTATAGAACAGGCGGGCGTAATGCAGGCTGAAGATGCAACCGATCAGCAGCCAGGAGCCGGCCACTGTCAGGCCGGTGTAGAGATAATGCAGCGCCAGTGCCGTGCCCTGCAGGCCTTTGCTGGACACCAGTTGCAGGGTGACTGCAGCGAGGCTGGCGATGGCCGCGATGCACACGGTGAGCAGGACCATGCCGGCGTTTTCGTCTTCGAGGCGGGCAACCCTGCGGACCTTTTCCGGGCTGGCGCCCCAGGTGAGGTGCAGCACCAGCAGCAGGTACAGCCATACGCCAAGGTTCCAGCCGGCGAGGATGTGCTGCATGGTGTCACTGGCGGGGATCAGCCAGGCGCCGACAAGGCCGACTGCGGCGGCGAGGCTCAGGCGGGGGTGGGTTCGGGTGAGGCGGTGGAAAGCCATGGGGCCACATTTACTGGGGTGTGGCTACTACTCTAGACGGTTGCGGCCGGGGTACTGGTTTACACGGTCTTTGTGGGAGCATTGCCTGCTGTTTTCTTTGATGTCGCCCATCGCACGGCATTGCAACTCTCAGTACACTGCATGCTCAAACACCAACATCCGTTGAACTCGAGGTTTTTGCATGACGCTCAGTCCTTTGGCAGGCAAGCCGGCTCCGGCCAGCGTGCTGGTCGATATTCCCCGACTGCTCACCGCCTACTACACCGGCCGCCCCGACGCTGCCGTGGCGGCCCAGCGGGTGGCCTTCGGCACCTCGGGGCACCGGGGCACTTCGCTTGAATTGAGTTTCAACGAATACCACGTGCTGGCCATCACCCAGGCCATCTGCCTGTACCGCCAGGAAAAGGGCATCGATGGCCCGCTGTTCATCGGCGCCGATACCCACGCACTGTCGGCACCGGCCACTGCCAGCGCCCTGGAAGTACTGGCAGCCAATGGTGTGCAGGTGATGCTGTCCAAGGACGACGAATACACGCCCACGCCGGCGGTGTCCCACGCCATCCTCTGCCATAACCGTGGCCGCCAGCAGGGCCTGGCCGACGGCATCGTCATCACCCCCTCGCACAACCCGCCGCAAAGCGGTGGCTTCAAGTACAACCCGCCCAATGGAGGCCCTGCAGACAGCGACGTGACCAAATGGGTCGAGGCCAAGGCCAACGAGTTGCTGGCAGCGAACCTGGCGGGCGTCAAGCGCATGGACCATGCCCAAGCGCTGAAGGCCCCGACCACCCAGCGCCACGACTACGTGAGCAGCTACGTGGCGGACCTGGAAAACGTCATCGACTTCGACGTCATCCGCAGCGCCAAGCTGCGCCTGGGCGTCGACCCGCTGGGCGGGGCAGGGGTGCGCTACTGGTCGGCCATCGCCGAGCACTACAAGCTGGACCTGGAAGTGGTGAACACCGAGGTGGACCCGACCTTCCGCTTCATGACTGTCGACTGGGACGGCCAGATCCGCATGGACCCTTCCTCGCCGTATGCCATGCAAGGCCTGATCGGCCTGCGCGAGCGCTTCGACGTGGCCTTTGCCTGCGACCCGGACCACGACCGCCACGGCATCGTCACCTCTGACGGCCTGCTGCAGCCGAACAACTACCTGGCCGTCGCCATCGACTACTTGTTCCGCCACCGCCCGCAATGGCGCACCGACGCCGCGGTGGGCAAGACCGTGGTGTCCAGCGGCCTGATCGACCGCGTCACGCAGCGCCTGGGCCGTGAGCTGTACGAAGTGCCGGTGGGCTTCAAGTACTTTGCCCAGGGGTTGTTCGACGGCTCGCTTGGCTTTGGCGGCGAAGAGAGTGCCGGTGCGTCGTTCCTGCGCCGTGATGGTTCGGTCTGGGCGACCGACAAGGACGGGCTGATCCCGGCCTTGCTGGCCGCCGAGATGACCGCCCGCACCGGCCGCAACCCGAGCCAGGCGTATGCCGACCTGACTGACGCGCTGGGCAAGCCGTTCGCCACCCGTGTCGAGGCCAAAGCCGATGCGCGACAGAAGGCGTTGTTGAGCAAGCTGGCGCCGGAGCAGGTGAAGTCGACCGAACTGGCCGGTGAGCCGATCGTGCAGATCCTGAGCCACGCACCAGGCAATGGCCAGGCGATTGGCGGGCTGAAGGTGATGACCGCCAATGGCTGGTTCGCCGCGCGGCCGTCGGGCACCGAGGACATCTACAAGATCTACGCCGAAAGCTTTATCGACGAGGCGCACCTGCAGCGCCTGGTGCAGGAAGCGCAGGTGCTGGTGGATGCGGCGATTGCCTGACCGGTAACAAACAGCTTGGTGCTGCGGTGCAACGTAAATTAGAATTAATCCTATTTACGCCGCCGCAGGGCCATCCCCATGATCGACGTCGCGCCGCCACCGGAGCCTAGCCTGCCTGCCCTGTACCGGGAGCATCGCAGCTGGCTTGAAACCTGGCTACGCCGGCGCCTGGGCAATGCCTGGGATGCCGCCGACCTCAGCCAGGATACCTTCCTGCGGGTACTGACCAGTGCCCAGCCATTGGCAGACATTCGTGAGCCACGCGCCTACCTGCTGACCGTGGGCAAGCGGCTGCTGAGCAACTTCCACCAGCGGCGCAGCCTGGAGCAGGCCTACCTTGATGCCCTGGCGCATCTGCCCGAGCAGCACGTGCCCTCGCCAGAGCAGCGCTGGGTGTTGCTGGAAACCCTGCAAGCCCTGGACGAGCTGCTCGATGGCCTGAAGGCGCCGGTGCGCAAAGCCTTTCTCTGGAGCCAGCTCGAAGGCCTGGGTTACGCCGAAATCGGCAAGCGGCTGGGCGTTTGCGAGCGCTCCGTAAAACGTTACATGGCGCAGGCTTACGAACATTGCCTGCTGGCCGAGTTGCAATGACCACCCACTCCCCCGAGAACCGCGAAGCGGTGCGTGCTGCCGCCCGCTGGCTGGCGTTGCTGGATTCTGGCGATGCCAGCGAGACGGACTTGTTGCGCCTGGCGCAATGGCGGGCCCGCAACAGCCTGCATGAAGACGCCTGGCAGAAGGCATCATTGCTGCGCGAGCGATTTTCCGGGTTGCCCGGGGCGTTGGCCATGGCCGCCCTCGACCGCCCGGACGCCGGCCGCCGCGCGCTGCTCAAGCAAGCCCTGGGTGTAGCGGCGCTGCTACCGGCCGCCTGGCTGGCAAGCCGGGAGCTGCCGCTGGAGGCCTGGACGGCCGACATGCGCACAGGGGTAGGGGAGCGCCGGCAGGTGCTGCTGAGCGATGGCACCTTTGTACAGCTGAACACCGACAGTGCGGTGGATATCGACCTGCGCGCGCGCCGGCTGACGCTGTTGCGCGGCGAAGTGGCGGTCAGGGTACCCGATAGCCTGAGCCTGGCCGTGCAGGTGCCTTACGGGCAGGTTGCACTCAGCGCTGGCGACTTCAATGCAGGTGAAGTGTGCTTGCGCCTGGTCGATGAGGCCTGCCGGGTTTCAGTGGTCAAGGGGCTGGCCAGCCTGCAGCCACTGCGTGGCGCGGCCCAGGTGCTGCAGGCCGGTCAGCAGGCCAGCTTGCAGGTGGCTGGCGTCGGCCCGGTTACGGCCCTGGACGAATGGCTGCTGGGCTGGCGCGAAGGCGTGCTGCGTCTGGATGACCGCCCCTTGGGCGAGCTGTTGCATGAACTGCGACGGTACCGCCCCGGCGTGCTGCGCTGGTCCCCGGAACTGGAACAGCTCAGGGTCACCGGCACTTTCCGCCTTGACGATACTGATCGGGTGCTGGCCTTGCTTGCCGCCAGCCTGCCGTTGCAGGTGCAGGCACGCACGCGTTACTGGGTGAGCCTGGCTGCGCGAGAAAATCGTGCATGAGGCTGTCCCCTTTTTTTCACTCGCCGGTCATTACCGGTAGAAGAAACCAAAGGGGAGCCTTGTTCAATGCCTGCAGTAATGTCTTGCCGCTTGCGCCCACTGGTGCGCGCAGTGCGGCCGTTGTTCGCCATGAGCCTGTTGTTGTCTGCACCCGCCTGGGCCGATGAGGCGGCGCGGCGTGCCTATCAGGTGCCGGCCGCCAGCCTGGGCGCCGCACTCACCCGGTTTGCCGACCAGGCCGGCGTCAGCCTTTCGCTGGACCCGGCACTGGTCCGGGGCCGGCAGAGTAGCGGCCTGTCGGGTAGCTACAGTGTCGAAGAAGGCTTCCTGCAGCTGCTACGTGGCAGCGGCCTGCAGTTGCTGCCGGTGGGCGAGGGTGCGTTCACCCTGGCGCCGCAGCCCCAGGCGGGTGGGGCGCTGGAAATCGCCCCGACCAGCATTGTCGGCGGCCTGGCGGCGGGCGGCGAAGCTCAGCCTTATGCCGGTGGCCAGGTGGCGCGCCAGGGCGCACAAGGGCTGCTTGGCTCTCGCGACTTCATGGAAACCCCATTCAGCATCACCAGCTACACCAGCGAGCTGGTGAAGAACCAGCAAGCGCGAACCTTGGGCGAGCTCATCGCCACCGACCCCTCGGTGCGTGCCACCAACCCGGCGGGTGGGCGTTTCGAGCAGTTCACCATTCGCGGCTTCAGCCTGTTCAACAGTGATGTGGCGTACAACGGCCTGTACGGCATCTTGCCGACCTACTCGATTGACATGGAAATGGCCGATCGGGTTGATATCATCAAAGGCCCCAGCCAGTTGATCAACGGCATTTCGCCGCGAGGCAGCGTGGGCGGCGGCATCAATGTGCAGCCCAAGCGGGCCGGCGACAAGCCGCTCACCGAGTTTACCGGCAGCTATGCGTCGGCTGGCCAGGCAGGCGGCGCGGTGGACGTGGGCCGGCGCTTTGGTGAAGGCCAGCAGTTTGGCGTGCGCTTCAACGGTGTGAAGCAGGCGGGCGATACCGAGTGGGACCACCAGCGCGTCGAGCGCGAAATGGCGGTGCTGGGCCTGGATTTTCGTGGCGAGCGCCTGCGCTTGTCGGCAGACCTCGGCCACACCGAGCGTGACACCGATGCGCCGCAAGAGCGTGTGCTGATAGGTGCCAACGCCAAAGTGCCGGACGCCAACGATGTACGCCACAACTATGCCCAGGCCTGGAGCAAGGCGCGCACCAACGACACCTTTGGCGCACTGCATGCCGAGTATGACGTCAGCGAGTCGCTGCTGGCCTATGGCGCGGTCGGCGCGCGCAAAAGCAACCATGATTTCCTGCGGCATAACGTGTCCATCACCAACGATGCCGGTGATTTCACCGTGCAGCCGCGCGACTTTACCCGCGATGAAACGGTGCGCACCGCCATGGCGGGTGTGCGCAACTGGTTCCACACCGGGCCAGTCAGCCACGAGCTGAAACTGGCCGCCACGTACTTCTACATGGACTTCACCAACGGCGGCGCGCGCTATGCTTCGGCGCCCAGTAATCTCTACAACCCGGTAGTGACGCCTACGCCTGGTACCCCCACCCGCATCGATCCAGAGGTCTACACCGAAAACCGCTTCTCTGGCGTGGCCCTGGCCGACACCCTCGGGTTTTTCGATGACCGTCTGCTGCTGACCCTGGGGGCGCGCTGGCAGCGGGTGCAGGTGGATGACTGGAGCGACGGCGTCAAAGGCGACACCGCCTACGACGAAGAAAAGGTCTCGCCTTCTGGCGGCGTGTTGCTCAAGGTTACCGACCAGCTGTCGTTGTACGCCAACTACATGGAAGGCCTGAGCCAGGGCAAGATCGCACCTTCGACTTCGATCAACGAAGACCAGATCTTCCCGCCGTTCACCAGCCGCCAGGTCGAGGTGGGAGCCAAGTACGACCTGGGCCAGGTCGCCTTTACCGCCAGTGCGTTCCGCATCCGCCAGCCGGCGTACGAGACCAACGCCACTTCGCGGGTGTTCGGCCCCAATGGCAAACGCGACAACCGCGGTATCGAGCTGAGTGTGTTCGGTGAACCCGTACAAGGGGTGCGGGTGCTGGGTGGGGTGATGTATATCGATAGCGAGCTGACCGATACCGTGGGTGGCGCCGTTGATGGCAACCGTGCGCCGGCCACGCCCGAGTACAACGTCAACCTCGGCGCCGAATGGGACGTGCCGGGGGTGAATGGCCTGACCCTGACGGCGCGGGGCATTCACTCCAGCTCGCAATACCTGGACCAGAACAACAGCAAGCAGATCGATGGCTGGGAGCGTTACGACCTGGGGGCGCGCTATGCCTTCAAGGTGGACGCTACCGAGGTTACCTTGCGCGCCAGTGTCGAGAACGTGCTGGATGATCGCTACTGGAGCTCGGCCGGTGCCTCGGATGACAGTGAGCCGGGGCTGACCCTTTCCACGCCGCGTACCTACCTGCTATCGGCAACCGTTGGTTTCTAGCTCAGACAGCCGGGGCCACTTTGCGGCCCATCGCCGGCAAGCCAGCTCCCACACTGTTCGCGCCAGCCGGGAACAATGCCATCCCTGTGGGAGCTGGCTTGCCGGCGATAGGCCGCAAAGTGGCCCAATGGCCTCATTAGCCTACAATCGCCCGCCCAAGCTTCTGCGCCTGGCCCTGCAACACGCGCATCAGGTGCGCCGCCGCATGGGACGGTGGCTCGAAGCGCGAATAGACAAAGCTGATGTCGAAGTGAATTTCGTCTGCCAGCGGCACCACCGCCAGGCCGCTGTCCTGCGCCACGAACTCGTCGATCACGCTGATGCCCATGCCTTGCTTGACCAGCGCCACAGCCTCGTTGGCATTGGTGAACGACAACAGTGACGGCAACTGCGCGCCGTGCCGCTCGATGTGCTCGGCAAGCAGTTTGCCAAACGGCATGTCGGGCCTGAACAGCAGCAGCGGATGGCCTTCCAGTTGTTGCAAGGTCAGCGAGGTATGCCCGGCCAACGCGTGTTCGGGTGGCATCACCACCACCATGCGCCCGCGCATGAAGGGCTGAGAATGCAGGTGATCGTGTACCACGGGCAGGGCGGCAATCGACAGGTCGACCTTTTTCGACAGGATCTGGTTGGGCATCTCGCCCATCAGCGAGGTTTGCCACTCGATGTTCAGCGAAGGCGCCTCACGCTTGAGCTGGGCCAGGGCAATCGGGATGACCACCGTTGACAGCGAAGCGCTGCACGAGATGCGCAGCTTGCGGTGGCCGCCAGCGCCCAGTGACAGGGCGCATTCGTTGACCTCCAGCGCTGCCTGGTACACCCGCTCGACTTCGCGGAACAGCACCTGCGCCTCGGCCGTGGGGACCAGGCGGTTGTTGATGCGCTCGAACAGGCGGTAGCTCAAACGCCCTTCGATGTACTGGATCAGCTTGCTGACAGCCGGCTGCGACACGTACAGCAGCTTGGCCGCCGCGCTGATCGAGCCGGTCAGCATCACCGCACGGAACACTTCCATGTGCCGCAGTTTGAACACCATGGGGCTTGCGTCTGCGCCTTCGTTGCCAAGCAGCATATCTATTACCTTCGGTTATGGTCTTTGCCATCTGGGTATGAGCGCCAAACCCGGCCACGCAGTATCTTGAACCCAGCCAAATTGCCCTTGCGGCGCACAATAACAAGATCTGAAGGCATGCGCAGTGGCGCTGCCGGGAGTGCTGCGTGAACATCTTTGACGAACCGAAGATCGATTGCCATAACCATTTGTTTGACCCCGCCCGTTTCCCGTACCACCCCGACGCACCCTATGCGCCCTCCGGCCAGGAAGTCGCCACCCAGGAACAGTTCACCCGGGTGATGGACACCTATGGTGTGCAACATGCCTTGCTGGTGGGCCCCAACAGCGGGTACCACACCGACAACCGCTGCCTGCTGCATGCCTTGGCCACCGGGCAGGGGCGGTTCAAGGGCGTGGCGGTGGTCGAGGCGGATATCCACCTCGATGCGCTGGCTGCGCTGCAGGCGCAAGGGGTGGTGGGTGTCGCCTTCAATCCCGCGCTGTACGGGGTAGCGAGCCTGAAGGACGTTGACGGCCTGTTGGGCAAGCTTGCCGAGCTCGACCTGTTCGCCCAGGTGCAGGTCTGCGAAGACCAACTGCTTGAACTGCGTAGCCTGCTTCAGGGCTCGCGTGCACGCTTGCTGATCGACCATTGCGGCCGGCCGGACGTGGCGGCTGGCGTGCAGCAACCGGGCTTCCAGGCCTTGCTGCAACTGGCTGACAGTGGCCGCGCCAGCGTCAAGCTGTCTGGCATGCAGAAGTTCGCGGCGGCCGATGCGTTGCTGGAGCAAAGCCGTGCCTACGTGCACGCGTTGCTCGAAGCCTTCGGTGCGGATGCCTGCGTGTGGGGTTCGGATTGGCCGTTCATTCGCCAGCGCTCGCGGGTGGACTACGGCCCGCTGCTGAAACTGGCCGAGCGCCTGATGCCGGATGCCCGGCTGCGCCAGGCAGTGATGTGGGACACCCCACGACGTCTGTTCGGGTTCGCCTAGAAGCTCGTTTTGCCACTCCAATAACAAGAGAGCAACCGTCATGAACACTGAACAGAACGCCAGCCTCGGGGTGTTTGACACCCCGGCACGCGCGCAGCAACGCACCCGCACCCGCTTCATGATCCTGGCGCTGATTTCGGGCGGCACCATGATCAACTACCTCGACCGCAGCGTGATGGGCATTGCCGCGCCCAGCATCAGTGCCGACCTGGGCCTGAACGCGGCGATGATGGGGGTGATTTTTTCTGCCTTTTCGTGGACCTACGCTGCCGCGCAGATCCCCGGTGGCATCCTCATCGACCGGTTGGGCACCAAGCTCACCTACTGGCTGGCACTGACGTTGTGGTCACTGTTCACCGGCCTGCAAGGGCTGGCGCAGGGCTTTCTGTCGTTGCTGGGCATGCGCTTTCTGGTGGGCATGACCGAAGCACCGTGCTTCCCTACCAACAGCCGGGTAGTGGCTACCTGGTTCCCGCAGAGTGAGCGGGCCAGGGCGACCGGCATCTACACCTTTGCCGAATACACCGGGCTGGCGTTCCTGACGCCGCTGTTGTTCTGGGTGCTGCATGCCTATGGCTGGCGCTTTCTGCTGCTGGCCGTGGGCCTGATGGGCATCCTCTATGGCCTGGTGTGGTGGCGCAAGTACCACGAGCCGCACGAGTCGACCACCGCCAACCAGGCCGAACTCGACTACATCGCCGCCGGTGGTGGAGTGGTCGATGGCGGGCAGAAAGCCACCCAGTTCCGTTGGTCGCAGATCCCGGCGCTGCTCAAGCACCGCAACATGCTGGGCATCTGCCTGGGGCAGTTCGCCTGCAACTCCACCAACGTGTTCTTCCTGACCTGGTTCCCCACTTACCTGGTCACCGAGCGGCATATGCCCTGGCTCAAGGTCGGCTGGGTGGCGGTGCTGCCGTTCATTGCCGCTTCGCTGGGCACGCTGGTCGGCGGCTGGTTGTCCGACGCCTTGCTGCGCCGGGGCTACTCGCTGAACGTGGCGCGCAAGCTGCCGGTAATCGCCGGGCTGCTCACCGCTTCGGTGATCGTGCTGGCCAACTATGTGGAGTCCGATGCGCTGGTCATCACCATCCTGTGCATCGCCTATTTCGCCCAGGGTATGTCGGCGCTCGCCTGGATGATCGTCTCCGACATCGCCCCCAAAGGTTTGCTGGGCCTCAGTGGTGGTCTGTTCAACCTGTTTGCCAACGCGGCGGGCATCGTTACCCCCCTGACCATCGGCATCATCGTTTCGCTGACCGGCTCGTTCGTCTGGGCCCTGGCGTTCGTGTCGTCGATCACCGTGCTGGGGGCGCTGTGCTACCTGTTCATGGTCAGCGACCTGCGTCGCTTGCCGGAAATTCCTACTGTCGAAAATGGAGCTAAACAATGAGCCAGTACCTGCAAGGCCAGACCGCAATCGTGACCGGTGGCATGCGTGGCATCGGCCTGGCAATCGCCCAGCGCCTGCATATGGCCGGCGCCCAAGTGGTGATCTGGGACCTCGCTGTCGACGGCTGGGACAGCGTGGGAAACGGCTTTGAGCCGGTGCTGCGCCAGGCGGTCGATGTGTCGTCGCTGGCCTCGGTGGAGGCGGCATTTGCCGAGACGCTGGGGCGCCTGGGGCAGGTGCACATCCTGGTCAACAATGCCGGCATCAACGGCCCGGTGGTGGCGTCGTGGGAGTACCCGGCAGAGGCCTGGGACAAGGTCATCGCCATCGACCTGAACGGCGTGTTCTATTGCTGCCGCACCGCCATCCCGCACATGCGTGAACGTGGCTATGGGCGTATCGTCAATATCGCCTCCATGGCCGGCAAGGATGGCGTGCAGTACATCTCGGCCTATTCGGCCGCCAAGGCCGGGGTCATCGCCTTCACCAAGGCAGCGGCCAAGGAGCTGGCCCAGGACGGTGTGCTGCTCAACTGCGTGGCACCGGCCATGGTCGAGACGCCGCTGATGGCCGAGATGACAGCGGAGCATATTGCCGCGAGCAAGGCCAAGATCCCCATGGGGCGCTTCCTCAAGGCCGAGGAGATCGCCAATATGGTCAGCTGGATTGCCGGGCCCGAGTGCAGCTTTACCACCGGCTTTGTATTCGACCTCAGTGGTGGGAGGGCGACCTATTGACTGGCCTGGGCGTGGCGCACCTGACGGCCCTGCAACTGGCGCCGGCGAGGCTGGTACGCGAGGCGCGCCACGCCGGGTTCAGTGCGGTGGGGCTGCGCCTGCACCCGGTGATGGCGGGTGCACTGGCCTACCCGGTTGCGCCCGGTAGCCAGGCAATGCGAGAGCTGCGGGCGGTGCTGGCTGGGGAAGGCGTGCGGGTGACGGACATCGAGTTCGTGTCGCTGACGGCGCAAACCCGGGTGGCTGACTACCAGGCACTGTTGGCTGCAGGTGCCGAGCTGGGCGCGGTGAGCCTGACAGTGTCCGGCGACGATGAGGATGTGGCGCGGCTGACCGGCAACTTTGCCGCGCTGTGTGAGATGGCGCGTGGGCATGGCCTGCGTGTGGACCTGGAGTTCATGCGCTGGCGGCCGGTGGCGACTTTGCAACAGGCTTGCGCGGTGGTGACGGGGGCGGGGCAGGCCAACAGTGGCGTGCTGGTCGATGCCTTGCACCTGTTCCGCTCCGGTGGCCAGGTGGCCGACATCGCCGCAGTCGACCCGGGTTTGCTGCGTGCGGTGCAACTGTGTGATGCACCTATGCTGGCGCCCGTAGATGAGCTGATCATCCGGGAGGCGCGCGAAGGCCGATTGCTGCCGGGGCAAGGGCAACTGCCGCTGGCAGCGTTGCTGGCGGCGTTGCCGGGGGACGTGGAAATCAGTGTGGAGGTGCCGTGCGCCGGCTCCCCCGCAGAACAGCGGCTGCAAGCGGCGGCACAGGTAACCCACGCCTGGTTGCACGGCAGGCGATCTGTGTCACCCGCTGTGCAGCTTGCCGGTCACTGCTGATCCGGTACCACGGCGATCACGTCGATCTCCATCAGCCACTCGGCCTGGGCCAACCCGGCGACTACCAGCCCGGTGGAGATCGGGAACACGCCCTTCAGCCACTTGCCCACTTCCTTGTACACCGGCTCGCGGAAGCGCGGGTCGGTGATATAGGTGGTGGTCTTGACGATGTGCGACAGGTCGGAGCCCGCTTCTTCAAGCAGTTGCTTGACGTTCTTCATCGCCTGTTCGGCCTGCGCCTGGGGGTTACCCAGGCCCACCAGCTTGCCTTCGAAGTCGGTACCGACCTGGCCGCGCACATAGATGGTGTTGCCGGCCCGCACGGCCTGGCACAGGTCGTTGTCCAGGGTCTGGTTGGGGTAGGTTTCCTTGGTGTTGAACATGCGGATGCGAGTATGGGTAGGCATCAGTGGGCTCCGAGGGTGCTGACGTTGCTGATCGTGTTGGCTTGCTGCTCATCCGCCTCGCGCTGTTCGCGGTCGCGGTAGGCCAGGTAGGTGCGTTGCGTGGCAATGTGGCCGGCGACGTGCTTGGCGTCGTGCCACACGCCCCAGATGAACGACGAACCACGGCGCGACAACCACGGCAGGCCAAGAAAGTACACGCCAGGCTCGCGGGCTACGCCGCGCTGGTGCTGGGGCTTGCCGTTGGCATCGAAGGTGTCCACCTGCAGCCAGCTGAAGTCCACGCCGTAACCGGTGGCCCAGATGATGCTGGTGACGCCGGCCTTGGCCAGGTCCAGTTCGCGCAGCGGGTTGCTCATGCAGGCCGGGTCGGCCAGGCGCGTGCGGGCTTCGGGTTCTTCGGGCAGGTCCAGGCCGTTGCTTTCGATGTAGGCATCGGCAGCATCCAGCAGGGCCAGGTAGTTTTCATCGCCGCGGTTGATGTTCTCGACCAGGTTGTCCTGGAAGCGCGCCACGCCGTGCTCGAACGACTGGGTAAGGCCGACCAGGGTCATGCCTTGATGGGCGAGGGCGCGGAAGTCCACGGTGTGGCCGCCACGGGCGCCGCTGACGGCGATGGTCACGTGCTCGCGACCGGGCTTGGCGATTTCTGCGTCCCACTCACCCAGCACACCCAGCCACCAGCAGAAGTCGCGGTTGCGGTAGGCCCGTGGCGGGCGGTCGTGGGCACCGACCGACAAGTACACCTGGCGGCCTGCGCGCATCAGTTCTTCGGCAATTTGCACCCCGGAAGAGCCGGCGCCCACCACCAGTACTGCGCCCTCAGGCAACTGCTCGGGGTTGAAGTAAGCTGCAGAGTGGATCTGGTGCAGGTTGCTGTCCTTCGGCGCGATGGCCGGGATCACCGGCTTCTGGAACGGGCCGGTGGCGGCGACCACACGGTTGGCGCGAACCACCCCTTCATTGGTTTCGATGGTGAAGCCTGGGCGGTCGCTGTTGCGCAGCACGCGCTTCACTTCGATGCCGGTGCGCACTGGCAGGTTGTACTTGCGTACGTACTGCTCGAAGTAGTCGGCCACTTGGTCCTTGCCCGCGAAGGCGTCGGCGTCGAGGTTGAATTCCAGGCCCGGGAAGCGGTCGTGCCAGACCGGGCCGTTGGCCACCAGCGAGTCCCAGCGGCCGGTGCGCCAGGCCTCGGCGATGCGGTTGCGCTCAAGCACCAGGTGCGGCACGCCAAGCTTGTTCAGGTGTTCGCTCATGGCCACGCCGGCCTGGCCGGCGCCGACGACGAGTGTGTCAATTTCGAGGTTGTTCAGTGTCATGTCCGAGCCCTTGTTCAGGCGGTTTTTGTAAGGTCGGTTTGGAGGACCGCCGTTGCCTGGAGCCAGACTAGGGATGCTGCACGAATGGCGAAAATAGTATTTAGCTCGAGCTTGCCGATAAAACGGCGAAGGCCTTGGATTTTGTGGGGTGTAGTGTGTGTTGGCCCAGTGCATGTCTTGGTTTATGGGGTGGTGCAGAAATCGAGCGCCGCCCGCGCGGCGCTCGATTTCTGCCAGAACATATTTTTTTCCTGCCTAACCCCTCGGAAAATGTTGGTTTCGTGGGGTAGAAGGTTGCGCCCAGAATGCCCTGCATCGCACAGGACAACAGGAGCTTTACCATGACCTTCTCCATCATCGGCCGCTGCCAGGAAACCGGCCAGGTCGGCATCGCCATCAGTTCGTCGAGCATCGCCGTGGGCGCCCGTTGCCCTTGGGTACGTGCGGGTGTTGGCGCTGTTTCCACCCAGAACATCACCTTGCCGGCGCTGGGCCCGCAAATTCTCGATGCCCTGGAGCAGGGCCAGTTGCCGCCTGCGGCTGCGCTGGACCGGGTACTGAGCGCCAATGGCTGGAGCGAGTACCGCCAGGTCACAGTGATCGACAGCCAAGGCCAGGTGGCACTGTTCACCGGTCGCGAGGCATTGGGCACGCACAATGCCGTGGCCGGTGAGCAATGCGCGGCAGCGGGTAACCTGTTGTCCTCGACCCAGGTGGTCGAAGCGATGGTAGTGGCCTTTGAAGAGGCCGGCGGGCACCTGGCCGACCGCTTGCTGGCTGCCATGCATGCGGCGATGGCCGCAGGTGGCGAGGCCGGGCCGGTGCACTCGGCGGCGTTGAAGATCGCTGGCGAGCTGACCTGGCCATTGGTGGACCTGCGCGTGGACTGGGCCGATACCGACCCGATCGGTGTGCTCGCTGGCCTGTGGCAGGCGTACCGCCCGCAGATGCAGGATTACGTTACCCGCGCCCTGAACCCGACGGCTGCACCGAGCTACGGGGTGCCGGGCGATGAGTGATTTTGCCAGCCGCGCGCTGCTGGCCCGGCTGGTCGGCTTTGCCACCGTCAGCCGGGACTCCAACCTTGAGCTGATCGGCTTTATCCGTGATTACCTCGCCGAGCTGGGGGTGGAAAGCGAACTGTTCCACAACTCGGAGCGCACCAAAGCCAACCTGTTCGCCACCATCGGCCCCCAGGGCCTTGGCGGCGTGGTGCTGTCGGGGCACACCGATGTAGTGCCGGTGGCCGGCCAGGCCTGGACGGTCGAGCCGTTTGCCCTGAGCGAACGTGGCGGGCGCCTGTATGGCCGCGGCACGGCTGACATGAAAGGCTTCATTGCCTCGGTGCTGGCAGCCGTACCCGCGTTCCTTGCCCAGCCGTTGCACATGCCGGTGCACCTGGCATTTTCCTATGACGAGGAAGTGGGTTGCCTGGGTGTGCGCTCGATGCTGGCCGCGCTCGAACAACGCCCGCACAAGCCACGCCTGTGCCTGATTGGCGAACCCACCGAGCTGAAGCCAGTGCTGGGGCACAAGGGCAAGCTGGCGATGCGCTGCCAGGTGCAGGGTGCGGCCTGCCATTCGGCGTATGCGCCGTACGGGGTGAATGCCATCGAGTATGCGGCGAAGCTGATCGGCAAGTTGGGTGACATTGGTGACGCGCTGGCATTGCCGGCGCATCACGACGCGCGCTTCGACCCACCGTTCTCCACGGTGCAGACCGGGGTGATCAAAGGGGGCAGGGCGCTGAATATCGTGCCGGCAGAGTGTGAGTTCGATTTCGAAGTGCGCGCGCTGCCAGGGTTCGAAGCGCAGGCAGTGGCCGACCAGTTGCAGACCTATGCAGAGGCCGAGCTGCTGCCGCGCATGCGCAAGGTCAATGCCGCCAGTGACATTCGCCTACAACCGTTGAGTGCGTACCCTGGGCTGGCGACATCGGCAGACAGCGAGGCGGCGCGGCTGGTGGCGCTGCTCAGTGGCACGGATGAATTCGGTACGGTGGCGTTTGGTACCGAAGGCGGCTTGTTCGACCAGGCAGGGATCCCGACCGTGGTGTGCGGGCCTGGCAGCATGGAGCAGGGGCACAAGCCGGATGAATTTGTCAGTGTCGAGCAGTTACGGGGGTGTGATGCCATGCTGCTGAGGTTGGTGGATTACCTGCGGCAGGCTCCCGTCTGACAGGGTAAAGAACGTATGTAGGAGCGGCCTTGCGTCGCGATGGGCCGCTCCTACAGGGATCGGTGTCTGCTTCAGGTCAGAAGCTGGCCTTGACCTGCAGGCCAACCACCAACGCGTTGTCGATCTTCTTCCCCGAGAACGCTCCCGGCTCGATGATGTACTGCACATCCGGACGCAAGTTCAGCCACGGGGTCGCCTGGTAGCCATAGCTCAGTTCGATCAACTGTTCGGCGCTGTCGATGTCGGGGAACTGCTGGCCTGCGTTGAAAGCGGCATCTTCCAGCACGTCGCGGCTACGCGGGTTGGGCACCGCACGGCCGTAACCCAGCGCCACGGTATCCTTAGGGCGGCCTTCGAACGGCTTGTACAGCACCACGCCGGCGCCATACCACTTAGTGAACGGCGAGGCGGCCTTGCTGGATGCCGAGTACTGGCCGAAGGCGTGCAGGCTGCGGCCTGGCGAGCTTTGATCGTTCCATACGGCCTGGTCGATCAGCAGGTAGTGGCCGCCACGGCCGGATACTTCGTCATCGCTGCCGATGCGTTTCACGTCGGAGCTGTCGTAGTAGTAGCCCAGCTTGTACTCGCCGGGCAGTTCACCCTGCAGCTTGTACACCAGTTCCACCGGTACCACGGTGCCGGTGGTGTGCTTGGGGCCCAGGTGCCAGGCGCGGCTGGAGTTGCCATTGCTCTCGGGGTCGACGTTGAACGCCGCCACGCGCAATTGCCAGGCAGGCGACAGGTCGTACTTCACCCGCACGCCCAGGTGAGCGTTGGGGTAGTTGGTCCAGCCGCTGCCACCGGACATGTTCAGCGGGTGGCCGCAGAAGCCGGCGTTCATGAAGTTGCACAGGATGCCGCTGTCCAGGCCGCCCAGGTCGTTACCCATGGCCATGTAGCCCAGCTTGACGTTGAGCGCCGGGGTGAACAGGGTGCGCTCGTAGCTCAGTTCGGTCAGGCGGGTGTACAGGCCACCGAAGTTTTCCTGGATCGGCAGGCGGTTGCCTACCAGGTCTTCCGAGGCACTGTTGCCGCGGCGGTCGTTGATGGTCAGCTGGACCTTGCCGCCGTTGTCCAGGCCATACAGTTTCGACAGGTCGAACTGCACGCCCAGCTTCAGGTTCTGCGAATAGCGCGCCGAGCGGTGCAGGCCGCCGTGGGCGTTGTAGGCGGTTTCGCCGCTGTAGTCGCCGGTGAACTTGACGCCGTCGTCTTCAAGCTGGTGACGCAGGCCGCCCCAGTCACCTGTCAGGGTGCTGCGGGTCATCAGGTCGCCGTCGGCCAGGGCGGTGGTGCTGGCCAGGGCCAGCAGCAGGGTAGGGGTAATGCGAATTGCGGATGGCATTGCTGTGTCTCGGGTTGTTATTCAGGGCCATTCACGGATGAACCCGCGCCCGCATGGCCAGTGCTGACCTTGTGGGAGCGGGTTCACCCGCGAAGGGGGCGACGCGCTCTTACGGCAAGGCGTAAGAAATCACGTAGTCGCCACGGTCAGTCGACTGGCGGGCGCCGCCAGCAGTGATGACCACATACTGCTTGCCGGTCTTCGGCGAAACGTAGGTCATCGGGCCGCCCTGGCTGCCCACTGGCAGACGAGCCTTCCAGATTTCGTTACCGTTGCTGCTGTCGTAGGCGCGCAGGTAGAAGTCCTGGGTGCCGGCGATAAACACCAGGCCGCCTTGGGTCGACAGAGTGCCGCCCAGGGTTGGCAGGCCGATCTTGATCGGCAGGTGCATGCGGATACCGAGCGGGCCAGTGTCTTCAACGGTGCCTACTGGTACTTGCCAGGCCACCTGGCGGGTCTTCATGTCGATGGCGGTCAGGGTGCCGAACGGTGGTGCCTGGCACGGGATGCCGGCTACCGACAGGAAGCGGTTCTTGTTCACCGCATACGGGGTGCCCTTGAGCGGTACTGCGCCCATGCCGGTGTTCAGCGCTTCGCCACCGGAAGCCGCACCGCCTTTGTTCTGCGACGGAATCATCTGGATCCACAGGCCCAGACGCATGTCGTTGACGAAGATGAAGCCATGTACCGGGTCGGTAGAAATGCTGCCCCAGTTCATGCCACCCAGTGAACCCGGGAAGCTCAGCGACAGGTCGGTGCCCGGCGCGGTGTACAGGCCGTCGTAGCGCATTTTCTTGAAGTCGATGCGGCACAGCAACTGGTCATACGGGGTGGCGCCCCACATGTCCGACTCGGTCAGGGTTTGCGCGCCGATCTGCGGCATGCCCACCGACTTCGGCTGGGTTGGGGAGTACGGCTCGTTCGGGATGTTGCTTGGCTTGACCGGTACTTCGTCGACCTGGGTCAGCGGCTTGCCGGTGGCGCGGTCGAGCACGTAGATCTGCCCGGCCTTGGTGCCGATCACCACCGCAGGAACCGACTGGCCGTCGTCCTTGGTGAAGTCGATCAGGCTCGGCTGCATCGGCAGGTCGAAGTCCCAGAGGTCGTTGTGCACGGTCTGGAACACCCACTTCTGGTTGCCGGTGGTGGCGTCCAGGGCCAGCACCGAAGCGCCGTAGGTGTGGTCCAGCTTGCTGCGCTCTACACCGTAGATGTCGGTGGACGACGAACCCATTGGCAGGAACACGGTGTTCATCGCCGGGTCGTAGGACATCGGTGCCCAGCTGTTCGGGGTGCTGCGCACATAGGTGCTGTCGCCCTGCGGTGCCTGGCGGTCTTCCGGGTTGCCCGGGTCGAAGGCCCAGCGCATTTCGCCGGTGATGACGTCGAAACCACGGATCACGCCGCCTGGCATGTCGGTCTGGACGTTGTCGGCAACACGGCCGCCGACCACCACGGTGGTACCGGCCATTAACGGTGCGGAGGAGAGCTGGTAATAGGAGTCCGGCACATTGCCCAGGCCGGTCATCAGGTTGACCTGGCCGTTGTTGCCGAAGCCCTGGCAGAACTCGCCATTGTCGGCGTCGACGGCAATCAGGCGGCCATCGATGGTGTTGGTCAGCAGACGACGCTGGCAGTTGGCACCGGCCGGCACGCTACCGCCGGCGACCGGCGAGCTGTTCGGCTGGGTCGGCTGGGCGATGGCTGCAGCGGCGTCAAAGTAGGCCATGCCGCGGCAACGCTGCCAGACCTTGGACTGGGCGTTGATCTCGTTCTTCCACAGCTCTTTGCCGGTGTCGGCATCAAGGGCGATAAGGTTGTTGTGCGGGGTGCAGATGAACACCTTGTTGCCGATCTGCAACGGGGTCAACTGGTCCTCGGCACCGTTGCCGTCGCTGATGGCCACGTCACCGGTGTGGTAGGTCCAGGCCACCTTCAGCTTGTTCACGTTGTCACGGTTGATCTGGTCCAGCGCGGCGAAGCGGCTGCCACCTTCAGTGTTGCCGTAGTGGGCCCAGTCCTTCTGCTCTTTGCCAGCTTCGACCGGGGTCATGCCCGGCCCCTTGCCAGTGGGGGCGACGCTTGGGTGGGCAACGAACATGTTGCCGGCGGCGATCACCAGTGCCACGGCCATCACCCCGGCAACGCCGTAGGCACCACGGCCGGCACTGGCGCCGTTGGCACGGGCCAGCAGCGGGTAGACCAGCGCCACCACCATGCCGATCGCGGCAAACATGAACAGGCGTGAGAACAGCGGCCAGAACACCAGGCCAGTATCGATCAGCGCCCAGATCGCGGTACCGATCAGGAACGCAGCGTACAGCCAGGCACCGGCCTTCTTGCGGCAGGCGACAAGGACACCGGCGATGGCCATGGCCAGGCCGCCGATCAGGAAGTACAAGGAACCGCCTAGGCCGGCCAGCTTGATGCCGCCAGCAGCCAGGAGGAGGCCGAGCAGGGCGATGATCACGCCCAGGCCGATCAGGATGATGTTTGTGGCGCGGGAAGCGCGCGGTGTTTCGTTCATGCCAGGGATCTCAGCAGGTGGAATGCGCGCAGTCTAAGCCCTTAGCTTGCTAATTAACAAGTTGGTACATAATTTAATGAGGCTGATTGTCGCAGGGCTGAACGTGCGATGGTGTGGCTAAAAGTGTAGATCAGGTGCTGAAAAATGCATTAAACGAGGTGTTCATGCGCGTTATGTAATATGCATTCATACTTTGGTCGAGTACAAAAGTGGCCAGGTATCACGCTGGCCACGGGGTGGAGCTGGTGTAGAACACTGCCAGCCAGATGGTGGCTGTGCCGGGGGCGGTCCACTCCACGCGGTGGCGGTAGTGGGGCGGGATGTCCAGGCAATCGCCCGGCGCCAGCAAACGGGTGTGGTGCTCGTGCTCGAAACGCAGGCCGGCGGCACCGCTGAGCAGCACGATCCACTCGCCTTCGGCCTGGTCGTACCAGAAACCGGGCGGGCTAGCCTGGCCGCTGGATACAATACGCTCCACACGCACGCCAGGGCGGCTGAGCAGCTCGTCGACACGTTCGGCACTGGTGGGGTCGCAGGGTGGCAGGGCAGTCAGCAGGTTATTCGGTGTCATGGAAAGCCTCGCTTTGAAGGTGTGTTGCCACTATGGACGCAAATACCCTGCAGCGCGCTTCTTGACCCGCCCGGCTGTTTGTAAGACCTTTCCGAGATTTGGATGACGGGCAGCACATGGACAAACTCTTGGCGATGAAGATGTTCGTGGCCACTGTCGATGCCCAAGGCTTTTCTGCCGCTGCGCGCAGGCTTGGGCTGGCGACTTCGTCGGTAACGCGCCTGGTTGATGCGCTGGAAACGGCGCTGGGCACCACCTTGCTCAACCGCTCGACTCGCCAGGTCAGCCTGACGGAAGCCGGCGCCCGTTACTACGAGCGTGCGCGGGGCATTTTCGAGGCGCTGGATGAGGCCGATGCCAGTGTTGCCGACCGTGGCGAGGAGCCTGTCGGCGTGTTGCGTCTGTGCCTGCCGGTGGAGTTCGGCAGGCGGGTCATCGCCCCGCACCTGGGGCCGTTTCTGGCGCGGCACCCGGCGCTGGAGCTGGACATCGACCTCAGCGACCGCCTGGATGACCTGCTGGACGGGCGCTATGACCTGTCGATTCGCCTGGGCGACCCGTCGGCCAATGACGAATTGGTATGTCGCCAGCTCGGCCGCTTCGAGCGTTGGCTGGTGGCCAGCCCGGCTTACCTGGCCGGGCGAGATACGCTGCAGCACCCCCGGCAGTTGCTGGAGCACGCCTGCCTGCGTTTTCGCTACGGGCAGAAAGCGCGCCCCTGGCGGCTGGTGCTTGGCCAGGAAAACCTGGAGTTGAACGTAAGCGGGCCGCTGCGCAGCGCCAATGCCGATATGTTGCGCGAAACCGCACTGGCCGGCAGTGGCATCGCGCTGCTGGCCGACTGGCTGGTGCGCGAGGATGTGCTGGCCGGGCGCCTGCTGCGGGTGTTCCCTGACTGGCGGGCCAGCCCTGGTACGGCCAACGACAGCATCAACGCCCTGTACCTGCCCAACCACCGCGGTTCGCGGCGTGTGAATGCGTTTATCGATTTTTGCGAAGGTTTGTTAGGTCGGCACGGCTAGCGTTGCGCTGTGCGCAAAAGCGCGTTGCGCCAGGGCTGGATTCTCGGCATTGACGCGTCTGGTTAAGGTAGGCGGCATATTCCACCCCTGTCGAGGAACCTCGCATGAATCCCTCCCTTGCCGCAGCGCAGCCCGCAGCCACAAGCCTGAGCCGGGCCCTGGTCGTGCTATTGGCGTTCTGCTGCGGCGCGATCGTCGCCAACATCTACTACGCCCAACCTATCGTCGGTTTGATCGCACCGGACCTGGGGCTGTCCACCGAGCACGCCAGCCTGATCGTTTCACTCACCCAGCTGGGTTATGCCCTGGGCCTGCTGTTGCTGGTGCCGCTCGCAGACCTTTTGGAAAACCGCCGCTTGATGGTCGCCACTGCTGTGCTGGCCTGTGTCAGCCTGCTGCTGGCGGGGACCAGCAGCAGCGGCCAGGGCCGGCTGTTCCTGGGCTATGCGCTGTTGATCGGGTTCAGCTCGGTGGCGGTGCAGATGCTCATTCCGCTGGCGGCGCATCTGGCGCCTGAGCAGCAGCGTGGCCGGGTGGTCGGTAACATCATGGGCGGGTTGTTGCTGGGTATCCTGCTGGCGCGGCCGTTGTCCAGCCTGGTGGCCGACCACTTCGGCTGGCGGGCGGTGTTCATTGGCGCTGCCGGGGTGATGCTGGCGATCATCATGCTGCTGGCCCTGACCCTGCCGCAGCGGCGGCCCGAGCACAAGGCCAGCTATGCCGGCTTGATGCTTTCGTTGCTTACACTGTTGCGCCGCTATCCGCTGCTCCGCCAGCGTTCGTTGTACCAGGCACTGATGTTTGCAGCCTTCAGCCTTTACTGGACTGCGGTGCCGATGGCGTTGGCGGGTGAGCATGGCCTGTCGCAGACCCAGATCGCCGTGTTCGCCCTGGTGGGCGCGGTGGGGGCCGTTGCCGCCCCCTTGGCCGGCCGCCTGGCAGATGCGGGGCATGCGCGGGCCGGTTCGCTGCTGGCGCTGCTGCTGGCGCCGGCGGCCTTGTTGCTGGGTTTGACGGTGCCGGGCTACAGCGTGATCGGCCTGGGCCTGACCGGCGTGCTGCTGGACTTTGCGGTGCAGATGAACATGGTCATCGGCCAGCGCGAAGTGTATGCACTGGACCCGGCCAGCCGCGGGCGGCTGAACGCGGTGTACATGACCAGCATCTTCCTGGGTGGGGCGCTGGGGTCGGCAGTGGCCAGTGCGCTGTTCAGCCAGTTTGGCTGGCAAGGTGTGGCGCTGGTGGGGGCAGGGTTGCCTGGCCTGGCATTGATCGCTTTTATGGCCAAAGCTCCCCGATCCTGAACGGTATGCGCTCCCACAAAGACCGTGCATACCTGCACCAAGTACTAGCGGCCAAGCGGCAGCGCCACGCCAATCAGGGCAAACAGGCTGCCGCAGCAGCGGTTGAACCCTTTGCCACCCTTAGCCAGCCACGGCCGGATGCGAAACGCCAGGCGGGCCAACAGGTACTCGACCAGAAACTCGACGCTGGCAAAGGTCGCCGCCATCACCAGGAACTGCAGCATCAGCCCGTGCTGCGGGTCGATGAACTGCGGCAGAAAGGCGCCATAGAACAGCAGCACCTTGGGGTTGGCCATGGCCGACAACAAGCCTTGGCGGAACAAACCTGCATTACCAAGCCGTGCGCTGCGCTCGGTCAATTCCAGGTGCAGGCCCGGGCTGCGCCACAGCTGGATACCGAGCCAGACCAGGTAGGCGCCGCCCACCCACTTGAGCACGCTTAACACCGAGGCCGAGGTTTGCAGCAACGCGCTGAGGCCAAACATGGCCAGGGCGATAAGCGCGCTGAAGCCGAACACGCCGCCAACAATGGTGAATAACGTGCGGCGGGCGCCATACAGGGCGCCATGGGTGAGGGCCAGCAGGCTGTTTGGGCCCGGTGTCAGTGACAGGCCGATGCTGGCCAGCAGGTAGATAAGCCAGGTGTCGAGTGCCATGGTGGTTGAAGCCTTGGTGATTTGGAGGGTGCCAGTGTATGGCGCGCGACCCAGTCAGGAAGGGTATGATCTGGACATTTAATGGTCTTTTCTGGACGCAATGTCATGCTGCCTGATATCCGCCTGCTGATTCTGCCGTTACCGGATTTTGCCTTGCTGCCATTTGGCGGTTTCCTCGACAAATTGCGTTTCAGCGCCGACGACGAGGACTACAGCCAGCAGCGTTATTGCAGCTGGACCGTGGCAGGGCTCACCCTCGACCCGGTACCTTCGAGCAGCGGTGCGGTGGTGCAAGTCGAGGCTGTGGCCGGCGAGCTCGAGTTGGCCGGTTTCGACTACCTGGTGGTGTTCGGCGGGCGCAACGCTATGGCTACAGCTGCGTTGGCGCCGCGCTACCAACCCTTGCTCAGACAGGCCGGCAAAGCCGGAGTCAAGCTGGTAGGGGTCGACAATGGCGCCTTCCTGTTGGCGGCGTGTGGGTTGTTACGGGGGCACAAGGTGGTGGTGCACTGGCGTCACGAAGCCGAGTTTCGGGCAGCGTTCCCACAGTTGCAGGTGCTGCGCGATCAACTGTATTGCATCGATGCAGGCCGTATCACCTGCGCTGGCGGCACAGCGGCCATCGACCTGGCAGTGGCGCTGTTGTCACTGGCCTGTGGGCGAACCCGGGCGCTCAAAGGGCTGGCCGACATGCTGGTGGACGAAACCCGCGACAGCCGCCATGCCTTGCGCTCGCTGGAGCTGGGCGTGGGCCAGGGGCGCCAGGTGCAGCGGGCACAGGCCCTGATGCGTCACCACTTGGGCACCCCGCTGGCGGTAGAGCAACTGGCCGCTGAACTGGGCATCAGCCGACGCCAGTTGGACCGGCAGTTCCAGGCCAGCCACGGCATGAGTGCCAAGGCCTGGTGGCTGGAAATGCGCCTGCAGCAGGCGCGCTGGCGCTTGCTCAACTCCAGCCACAGCTTGGCGCAGATTGCCGATGAAGTGGGTCTGGGCGATGCCAGTTACCTGGGTAAATGTGTACGGCGGCGGTTTGGCTGCACGGCCCTGGCACTGCGGGCAGCCAATCACCCAAGCTGAAACTCGGCGCAGCCCCTTGTGGGAGGGCTTACTGCGGTGTGCCGAACAAGCCGGTCCAGTAGATCCCGGCATCGCTTTTCGGGTCCACGGCATAGGCGGCACCCAGTTCGCGGAAGTCCGGGTTCATCAGCGTGGCACAATGCCCCGGGCTCTCCAGCCAGCCATCAACTACCTTGTGCGCGGTGTCACGCCCGGCGGCGATATTTTCGCCGACTTGCTGGTACAGGTAGCCGGCCAGCTCCGCCCGGTCACCGGGGGTACGGCCATCCTTGTCGATGTGGTCGAAGAAGTTCTGGTTGGCCATGGCCCGCGTGTGGTTGGCGGCGACCCCGGCCAGTACCGTGCTCCAGCTCAGTGCGGGGGCTGCGGCGAACGGCTGGCCACCGCACTGGCGCGGCACCTTGCGCGCAGCGTTGATCTCTTGCAATACCTTCTGCCCCTCGGCCTGCCAATCGCCCAGGCGACCGCTGAGCAGCGGTCGGGCCAGCACGATGCGCCAGTCGCGGCCCTCCTGGCTTACGCCGATATCGACAAACTGCGGGTCGAGCACCACTTGGCAGAAGCTTTCTTCGATGGCGTGCATGGCCGCGCGCGCATCGCGTGGCCCCGACAGGCTGATGGCCTGGACGTTGACCATGGGGTAGGCGGCGCGGGTCATGGCCTGCTGCAGGTCACGGGTGCCCTCTGGCGACAGCGCCAGGCGGGTGTCGCTGTTGAGCGGCGGCAGCTCCAGCGACGCCTCGCCACCGCAGGGCTGGGCCTTGCTGCGGTAGACATTGATCGAGTCGATCAGTTGCGCCTCTTCGCCGGTGACAGCCAGTGCCCCGGTCGAGACAACCAGGCCCAGCGAGAAGGCGGCAACGGATGGCAGGACGCGCATGTTGATCTCCCTATGACTGGCAGCGTCGTGGTATGCGCTGCTCATCCTACACAAGCCCGGGGCTTTTGGCCCTAGCTGGTGCAAAGCAATGAAAACGCCGGCAATGGTTGCGGGCGGCAAAAGAGGGAGTAGACCAGTGGTCGCCGGAAAAGTGCGATGGGTTGCTAATCATTCGTATCAAGCTAAAGCTTTCAACGTTTTGGCATCAACGGGCCAACGCCTGGTTGGGCTTGTAAAACAGGAAGTGCGTGGTCTGCGCAGTCTTGCGGTAGGCCTTTGCCCAATCGGGGTGCACCGTGCGGTCGTGGAAGTACAGTGCACCGCCGGTGGGGTCTTTCAATTGCTGGTTGAGCGCCTTGCGTGCAATTTCCTTGGCCACATCGTAGCGTTGCGCTTCCTCGACCTGGTCCGGGCGCCCGTCGCACCACCAGGAAAACTGGCAGGCCTTGGTCTCCACGCCCTGCTTGACCACGCCGCAGATGGTATCGGGGAAACCATCATGGCCCAGGCGGTTGAGTACCACGCTGGCTACGGCTGACATATCTTCGGCATCGGCGCCCTTGGCTTCCCAATAGATGGTGCGGGCCAGGCAGGTAATGCTGTCGTCCAGTGGCGCCTGGCCGGCCGGGTCGACTGCCTGGGCTTCGCTTGAGGTCAGTTTTTCTGTTTTTTTCGGCGGTGGGGCATCGTGGGCCACCTTTTCTTCCAGTACTTCGGCCTTGTCTTCAGCCGCCGCGGCCTTGGCTGTACCGGCAGCATGCAAGGGGCCTGCAAGCAGGGCCGAGGTCAAGCCAATCACTATCCAGGCAGCGCGCATGGCAAAGCTTCCGAATGGGGGCTAATTGCCAGTCTAGCCAAGCGTAAGCATTAATACCAAAGGCAGGGTGGCAGCGGCGGCTACGGTCTGCAGGGCAATGATGGTAGCCATCAGGGGGGCATTGCCACCCATTTGCCTGGCCATCACATAGGAGGACGAAGCGGTGGGCAGGGCCTGGAACAGCACTGCCACCACAGCTGCCTGGCCACTCAGGCCCAGCACGCGGCACAGGCCCCAGGTGGTCAAGGGCATGACCAGGAACTTGAACGCCGACGCCGCCATCAGCGGGCGCACCTGCTGGCCCAGGCTGGCCCCACCCAGCGCTGCGCCCACACACAGCAGGCCCAGCGGCAGGGCGGCCTGGCCCAGCGCCTTGACCGTGGGTTCGATGCCCGGCGGCAAGCCCAGCCCCGTCACCCGCAGCAGCAGGCCACCAGCACAGCCGACGATCAACGGGTTGGCGAAGATTGCCCGCAGCACCGTGGCCGGTGAGCTGTGGCGGGCGCTGAAACGGGCGAACACCAGTACGCAGAGCAGGTTGACCAAGGGCACAATGGCGGCATTGGCCACTGCTGCAAGGGCAATGCCGGCGCTGCCGTAGATGCCGGCGGCCAGGGTGGCGCCGATGTAGTTGTTGAAGCGGATGCCGCCTTGAAAGACCGAGGTGAAATCAGCGCCGTCGTGGTTGATCGCGCCCTGGTACATCACCAGCAGCACGGCGCCGGCCAGGGTCGAGAGCATCAGTACCCCGACCATGCCCATCACCGGTACGCCATCGAGGTTGGCGGTGGCCAGGCCGTGCAGGAACAGCGAAGGTAGCAGTACGTAGTAGCTCAGGCGCTCGGCGCCGGGCCAGAAACCCTCGGCCAGAAAGCCGCGCAGGCGCAGGAAAGTACCCAGGGTGATCAGCAGGATGATCGGTAGCAGGGTGGTCAGCAGCAAGTGGAGCATGGTCGACGGTCCGTGGTCGGGTACGGGCACAGACTACTGCTCGGGACTGATCTGTAAAAACGTTGTTTTCTGCACTGACTGTTGAGAAAAAATGCATGGTTTAGGCATTACACGGCCTCTGTGGGAGCGGGCGTGCCCGCGAAGAATCCAATGCGATGGATGGCACCGGCTGCGCCGGTGTTCGCGGGCGCGCCCGCTCCCACAGAGACCCCGCCAGGACAGTCAGTAATTGCAACTACGCTTCAAGCGCAGTCTTCAACACCGCGCTCAAATGCCGTCGTTGGCTTTTCTCATGCTCCAGCAACACCACACGCCGGGTCAGTTGCGGTTCGCCAAACGGCAGGCAGGTGGCCGGCGGCAGGCGTTTCAGGTCGTCGTCTGCCATTGGGATGATCGCCACGCCCAGGCCCATGACGGCCATGCTTGCCAAGGCTTCCTGGCTGTCCAGCTCCATCTGCTCGCTCACCTGCAAATGCTGGCGGCGCAGTTCCTGCTCGATCTGCCGCCCGGCCCAGGCGCGCTTGTCGAAACGCAAGAACGGTTGACTGGCGAGCAGCTCCGGTACCGTGTGCCCGGCCAGTTCGGGGCTGGCGATGGCCCAGAAGTGGTCCTCGAACAGCGGCGTGAAATCCAGGCTTTGTGGGTACGGGCTGACCGGCTCAGTGGTGATCGCCGCGTCCAGTTCACCGTCTTCCACCCGGCGTGCCAGCTCCGCCGACATGCCCGAGGCCACGCTGATGTGCAACTGCGGGTAGTGGGCCTTGATCCACACCAGCGCCTTGGGCAGGCGCCGCGCCAGTACGGTATGGATCGCCCCCAGGCGCAGGCGGCCGCGCAGGCTAGGGCCGCTGGCCACAGCGTCGGCCAGCTCGTCGTAGGCAGCCAGAAGGGTCTCGGCACGGGCCACCGCCAACTGGCCTGCTTCGGTCAGCACCACCTGCCTGCGGCTGCGGTCGAACAGGGGTGCCTGCAACTCGTCTTCAAGGGTCTTGATGTGCAGGCTCACCGCCGAAGGGGTGAGGCTGAGCAGGTCGGCGGCGCGGGCGAAGGTGCCGTGGCGGGCGATGGTTACCAGGGTGCGCAAGGCTTTGAGAGACATGCGGAGGAGATCCGGTTACAAGCTGACAGGGCAGTATTGTCAGGCCCGGCCCTATCGCCGGCAAGTCAGCTCCCACAGGTACTCCACAGGCAGCGGCCATTGTGCTGAGCCTGTGGGAGCTGGCTTGCCGGCGATAGGGCCGGTACAGGCAACATTGTTCAGCGCTCAATACGCCCATACGCCTGGCTGATCCGGTCGATCACCATCGCCAGGGCGACGATCGCCAGGCCGGCCTCCACACCCTGGCCGACATTCAAGGTCTGGATGCCCGCCAGCACATCCTCACCCAACCCGCGGGCGCCGATCATCGACGCCACCACCACCATCGACAAGGCCATCATTACCGACTGGTTGAGCCCGGCCATGATGCTTGGCAGCGCCAGCGGCATGGCAATGCGCCGCAATCGCTGCCAGCGGCTGGCCCCCAGGCCGTGTGCGGCCTGCAGCAGCGAAGGGTCGATCTGGCTCAGGCCCAGTTCGGTCAACCGCACCAGTGGCGGCAGGGCGTAGATCAGCGTGGCGAAAACGGCGGGGACCTTGCCCAGGCCGAACAGCATCAGCACCGGGATCAGGTAAACGAAGGCCGGCAGCGTCTGCATCACATCCAGTACCGGTAGCAGTAGGCGTCTGGCCAGTGGCCGGGAAGCGAGCAGTATGCCCAGCGGCACGCCCACCAGCACGCACAAACCGGTACTCACCAGTACCAAGGCCAAGGTTTGCAGCAGCTTGTCCCACAGCCCGAGCATGCCAATCAGGGCCAGCAGCGCCACCAGTACCGCGCTGCGCAGCAGGCTGCGGCTGGCGTGCCAGGCAAGCAGGCCAACCAGTAGCAACAGCAGCCACCAGGGTAGCAGTCGCAGCCCGTTCTCCAGGCCGACCAACAGTTGCAGCAGTTGGTCAGAGAACGTGCGCAAGTGATCGCCGTAATTCAGCACCAGCCAGTCGACCAGCCTGTTTACGCTGTCAGCGAAAGAAAATTGCAGGGCTTGGGGAAAGCCATTGCTCACAGGCTGCCCTCGACCTTGTTGGCAACGTCGGCAGGCAGCCAGGCTTTCCACACCTCTGGGTTGTCACGCAGGAAGGTCTGGGCGGCCTCGCGCGGTGGTGTGCGCTTTTCGCTCATGACGGCCAGCGCCTTGTTAAGCCGATCGATCGGCAGGTCGACCTGCTCGAACACCGCGACCAGGTCCGGGTAGCCATCACGGAAGGCTTTGGATACACCGATGGACAGTTTCGCCGGCAGTGAGCGGCTGCCCTTCGGGTCAGGGTTGGCGGCATCTGTCAGGGTGGCCCAGGCCTGGGCATCGAACGGCGGCTCTTGCAGGCGGATGAGTTTGTATCGCCCCATCAACGGGGTCGGGTTCCAGTAGTAGAACAGCACTGGCTGGCCACGGCGGATAGCCGAGCCGATTTCGGCATCCATCGCCGCACCGGAGCCGCTGCGGAAGTTGGTATACAGCTCATCCAGGCCATACGCCTTGAGTTTCTGGCTGTTCACCGTTTCCGATGTCCAGCCGCTGGGGCTGTTCAGAAAACGGCCCTTGTCGGGTGACTCGGGGTCACGAAAGACCTGCGGGTAGCGCTTGAGGTCGTCGACGCTGCGCAGTTTGGGCGCCAAAGGCTTCAACTTGCGAGCAGCATCGCCTTCGATCACGTACGCGGGTACCCACCAGCCTTCTTCTGCGTGCTTGACGGTGTCGCCCAGTGCGAATACCTGGCCTGCCTGCTCGGCCTTGACCCAGGCAGGGCTGCGTCCGGCCCACTCTTCGGCGATCACCTGGAGGTCGTTGCGGGCCAGGGCCACTTCCATGCTGACGGTGCTGCCGGGGAGGGTATCGGTGGTGTAGCCATATCCGCGCTCCACGATCAGCCGCAGGATTTCGGTGGTGAGGGCACCGCTTTCCCAGCCGATGGCACCGAAATGGATCGGTGGGCGTTGCTCTGCCAATACAGCGTTGTGGGTGTTGGCCAGGCCTACGGCCAGCATCAGGCCGGCCAGCAGCGTTGAAAACTTGTTCATCCAGACCTCGTCGTTTGCCGCGCCTTGGGGGTGGGGGCAAGTGTAGACGACGAGGTGATGGCGAGGCTCAGGGCCGCGCGGGACGGCCCCGTTTGCCTCAGACGCGGAACTGGTCCATCAGCGCCTGCTGCTGGTTGGCCAAGCTGTTCAGGGACTGGCTGACACGCGCCGACTCGTTGGCCTGCCCCGACAGCGATTCGGTGACATCGCGGATGGTTGCCACGTTGCTGTTGATCTCTTCGGCCACCGCGCTTTGCTCTTCGGCGGCCGAGGCGATCTGCAGGTTCATGTCGGTGATCACCGTCACCGCCTGGCCGATACGCTGCAACGCAGTCACGGCCTGGCCAACCTGTTCGACACCGCCCTGGGCCTGACGGTGGCTGTTGTCCATGGCACCGACCACTTCGCGGGTGCCGTCTTGCAAGGCCTCGATCACCTGGCGGGTTTCTTCCACCGACTCCTGGGTGCGTCGGGCCAGGTTGCGTACTTCATCGGCAACCACGGCAAAGCCGCGGCCGGCTTCACCCGCGCGGGCTGCCTCGATGGCCGCGTTGAGCGCCAGCAGGTTGGTCTGTTCGGCAATCGAGCGGATCACTTCCAGCACCGAACCGATCTTCTCGCTGTTCTGCGCCAGGCCCTCGACTTCGGCCATGGCGTTGCTCATGTCGGCCGCCAGGGCATCGATGCTTTGGGTGGTGCGGTCGATCACCGCCAGGCCTTCGCGGGTGGCCTGGTCGGCATCACGGGCGGCCTGTGCAGCCTGGGACGCGCTGCGCGCCACGTCCTGGGCGGTAGCGCTCATTTCGTGCGAGGCCGTGGCCACCTGGTCGACCTGGCGGTATTGCTGCTCCATGCCGGCGCTGGTTTGCGTAGCAATTGCCGAAGACTGGTCGGCGGTGCCCCGGGCAGCCTGTACCGAGCGCTTGACCTCGGCGATGGTCGGCTGCAACTTGTCCAGGAAGCGGTTGAACCAGCCGGCCAGTTCACCCAGCTCGTCCTGCTTCTGGTAGGTCAGGCGGCGGGTCAGGTCGCCTTCGCCGCTGGCAATGTCCTTGAGCATGGCGGCCACGCCGAGGATCGGCCGGGTAACGCCGCGGGCCATCAACCACACCATCAGCAGGCCGGCGATGGCTGCCGCCAGGCCCAAGCCCAGCTCCAGCAGGGTACCGCTGGTGTTCAACGCGTCCAGTTCCTGCTTGAGTTTTTCGGCAGGCCCGGTCAGGGCATTTTCCGGCACATCCAGCAGCACGCCCCAGGGTTGCGCGTCGGGGATCGGCCGGAACGCGGCCAGCACCTTCAGGCGCTGCTGGTCGTGCAGGATGGTCAGCTTGCCATCAGCCAGCTTGCGTACCAGTTCTGCGCCCTTGGCCGTGTCAACCTGGTCGAAGCGCTGGGCCAGCTTGCTGGCATCGGCGCTATAGCCGGCCAGCAGGCCGACCGGGCTGAGGATACCGACCGTGGTGCGGCCCTCGTACAGGCTGCGGCTGGCCTCTTGGCTCAGGGCCTGCAAGCTGTTGAGGTTGATGTCGATGGACAGCGTTGCAATGGTCTTGCCGTTGACGGCCAGCGGGAAAACGATGCTGGTCATCAGTACCTGCTGGCCATCGATATCATAGAAGTAGGGTTCTACCACGCACACCTTGCCGGTGGTACGCGGGCACACCCACCAGGTGTTGGCCGGCTGGCCGCTGGGGCCGATTTCGGTGTTGGCCATGTCATGTTCAGGCAGCGCCATGGCGGTGAGTTGGCCGGCACGGGGCTGCGACCAGTACAGGGCAAAGCGCCCGGTTTCATTGCTGCCCAGCTCCGGCTTGCCGGCGAACAGGTTGTCCTTGTTGTCCAGCGCGTTGGGCTCGAACACCAGCGACAGGCCGAGCAGGTCGGGGTTGGCCTGCAGGGCGGTGCGCACCTGGCGGGTCATGTCCTCACGCAGGTCAAACGCGTCGAGGTAGCGCTTTTCTGCCTGTTCGCGCAGGAACAGCACCTGGCGGGCGAAGCCGGCGCCGTACTGGTAGGCGTCCATGAACTGGCGACGGATGTTCAGCGCCTGCACTTCACCCTGCGACTCGATGCGCGATTGTGCCGCTTCGGTCAGCATCTGCATGCTGCTGGCCTTGACCAGGTCCGAGCTGTGGTCCATGCGGTACAACGACAGGCCGACGAGCAAGGTGACGATGCCGGCCAGGCAGAGGCCGGCGAGCAGGGTGATCTTCCACTGGATGGATAGTTGGCGCAAAGGCATGGGGGCGGATCCCTTTTTTTGGGCACTAAGGGTTATGGCTTTGGGGCTGGGTGGGGC
>NZ_JAFBKA010000069.1:0-1058 GCF_022760795.1 Pseudomonas sp. BP01 | reverse complement strand
AGGTTCTGAGTTATTATCAGCCAACGTTCCAAGTGTAAACACCTGAGTTAAGATAGGATCTGACGGGGCAGTATTTCCTGTCGTAATGGATATCTTACAAACGGTCCCATTATACTTGCTCATTTCATTGCGACCAAAAAAAACAGAAGTCTTTCCCTTTATTTTTTTCAGATACTCACCCAGAGATTTATTTACCGCTTTAGGGTTGTCACTTAAATCCACAACTTTACCACCAACTAGATCTTCTAAATATTTTTTAATCTCAGCAGATGTGTTGGTTTCATATGTTGTAGATTTTGGAGCAAAAAAAACTTTAACGTCAGCAGATGCCTCACCAACACATAAAAAACATAAAAAACCAAAAGCCCAAAACCGCATCATAACCTTACCTCATAGAAGACATTAAATGCATTATTGTTAATAAGCTTAAAAAAAATCCTTGCTCCCATCTTAAATGGATGGGAGCAACAAATTTATACCACTACCGATTATAGCGCAACTGAACGTAGGTATCTTTATTCCTTTTGTCACCTCTTTGTTTTATTGTTCGATGACTCTCATCAGCTGCGGCATTCCAATCACCACGATTTACTGCATCATTAAACTTAACAAATTCCTTCTTAAGCTTTGGAACACCAAGGTTAAACCCCATATCTACCAATGCAGTTTTCCGTGGATCTGAGAAATCATTATAACCAGGGTAAAGACTGCGTAACCCAGTCTCTGTTGTTTGGACATCTTTAATACACTGCCCAATTACATCTGCATTTGAAAGATGAATGCTTTGCTGTTCTTTTGGGTTTTTCTTATAAGCATCGGCATGGTTCTAGCGAACAGATGTCACCGACAGAATATGAAAACCAGTATTATCAACGGCTCGGAAGTGTCTAGATTATCCGTGGCGATTCAATCCGGCGTGCGGTTTATTGCTTCAGGACAGTTATCCGGAGGCTGTTATTAGTTCTCTGCCACGCCAAACTAGTGTATACAAAAACATGTGTTTATATACAGTAGTTTGATACTACTCTTGACATGCCAGCTCTGTCAATATGCAGACG
>NZ_JAFBKA010000068.1:0-1232 GCF_022760795.1 Pseudomonas sp. BP01 | reverse complement strand
TGAATCGCCCCTGGTTTCCTAGACACTCTCCAAGCTCAGGAAATAGCGTTTCTCATACTCTACTGGAGACAGCTGCATAGCACTGCTGTGTCGACGTTTTGGGTTATAGAACATCTCGATGTAATCGAAAATATCACTCCGGGCTTCGTCACGTGTCGCGTAGGTCTTTCGTCGAACCCGTTCCCGCTTCAAAAGCTGGAAAAAGCTCTCGGCTACGGCATTGTCGTGGCAGTTTCCCCGTCGGCTCATGCTGCTGACCACATTGTTGGCCTTAAGGAAGCTTTGCCAATCTGAGCTACTGAACTGACTGCCTTGGTCTGAGTGAATCATCACTTGCTGCTGTGGCTTGCGTCGCCAAACGGCCATCAGCATCGCGTCGATAGCAAGGTCGCTGCACATCCTTGGCTTCATTGACCAACCAATTACTTGGCGTGAGAAGAGATCCAGCACTACCGCCAGATAAAGCCATCCTTCATAGGTGCGGATGTAAGTGATATCGGTCACCCAGACCTTGTTCGGCTCGCTGACCTTGAACTGCCGGGCAAGGTGGTTGGGCGAGGCCACGGTTGGTTTTCCGCCATAAAACCCAGGACGACGGCGATAACCCGTTTGCGAACGCAACCCCTCTGCTTGCATCAAACGACCGACTCGATTTCGCCCGCATGTCTCTCCCAGCTCACGCAGGTCACCATGAATTTTGCGATAGCCGTACACACCTCCGCTTTCGAGCCAAGCATGTTTGATCAAACCAAGCAGACGATGATCTTCTTTTGCTCGGGCAGATTGAGGCTCCGCCAACCAAGCGTAGTAGCCGCTGGGATGCACCTTGAGGGTCTGGCAAAGGCGCCGCACCGGGTAATCCGTCGAGTGCTTCTTGATGAAGGCGTACTTCAGCCGCACTCCTTGGCAAAGTACGCGGCGGCCTTCTTTAAGATGTCTCGCTCTTCCGTCACGCGCTTGAGTTCAGCGCGCAGCTTGCGCAGTTCAGCCTGCTGATCATTGTCTTGCTGACGCTGCTCTTGGGGCTTGCTGTAGACCTTGATCCAGGCGTAAAGGCTGTGCACGGACATGCCCAGGCGCTGGGCGACCTCAGCGACAGGCTTGCCTTTCTCGGTCACTTGCTTGACCGCTTCGATCTTGAATTCTTCAGGGTAACGCTGACGACTCATGGCACCTCCTATTTGGGCCTCATTATGAGGCTTGGAGGTGTCTACGAAACCAGGGGCGATTCA
>NZ_JAFBKA010000067.1:0-1430 GCF_022760795.1 Pseudomonas sp. BP01 | reverse complement strand
TAATGCCAGTCAGTTAAGCTGACTGGCATTTTTATTTTCGGGTCGGGTATTTTGCTGGTCGCTGTTTCACCACCCGCGGAAACCATCGATCCGGTCGCCGATGCGGTAGAACATACTGCGCCGCCGATGCCTGCAGATCCGCCAAAAATCCAGGCAGATTGCCGGGATGGTTGAGTGATGTGCCATGCAGCAAGCCTAAAATCGCCCAACTGCAGGCGGTAAAGCTCATTTCGCATGGATATACACCTGGGCACTGTCTCGACATCTGCACCATCTGATACCGCAACAGGTTGTAGCCCAAGAGCACGCCCCACAACTCTTGCGCGATCATCTCCGGCGTCTTGCTCCGCAACGTGTACTCACCCCCTAACAGTCCTTGCTTGATCTCTCGGTAGCCAAGCTCGATTTCCCAACGCTGACTGTAAAGATCGACGATCTCATCACCCGGGAAGCGCAGCGCATCGGTCATGGAGGTCAGCACGCTTACAATCTTGCCTTTGATCGTTTTGCTCAGCAGCCGCGCTCGAATTTCCAGCGGCAAGCCTGGCCATTGCTTGCGAGCCTGGGGCGAGGTACGCAGCACGACCACAGCATCATTGCGTCCAAGCTTGTGCTCTACCTCGTACTGAGTGCCCTTTTTCAAGGGGATCAGCCAGTGCCGATGCTCGCCTTGCGATTGCCAGTGGTGCAGTAAGCCCAACGAATAGAAACCTTTGTCGAACAGGGTCAACGAATGGTTTGGGGTGGTGGCGATCAACTGTTCTGCCAGCTTCATTTCGCTACTGTGATAGCTCTCGAAAGTGCTGTTAATCAGCAAGTGGCTGGTCAGCTCCATCTGACAGACCATCCGGACCTGAGGAAAACCGCCATCCCCATGCTGGTTGGTCGCGCCGCCATAACACGCTCGGTTTTCAGCTGTGTCAGGCGTGTTCCAGACGACGCCGTCAACTCCCAGTAGTGTCAGCCCCAACCACTGCGGGTGCTTGGTTTCTTCGTGCCATCGCTGTTGGGTGAGCATGAAAACTTCACGTACAGCTTCGCTACCTAGCCGTTGTCGCCCTTGCACAACCGCGCTGGGCGCCACAAGAGGCCGCTTGCCCGGCAGCATGATGTCCATGTGATTCACAACATCCCAAGCCGACATCCGGCGAAACAACGCCATGCCGATAATGCACCACACCAGGCTTTCAAGCGGGAGGCGACGCTTGCGAATGGTTGAGACGCCCGCTGTCTCAAAAGCTTGTTTCACGATTTCTGGATCGAGCAACGCTCCCAGACCCTCCAGGGCGTTTGGCCGGGATGCCATTTCGTGAGTGAGGGACAGGGCTTGTGACAGGCGCATAAAAAAATCCGATGCTCGTTTCCAAGCATCGGATTTTGCGGCCTTAGGGATAAAGGTCAATGTCTCAGTCTTAACTGACTGGCATTAG
>NZ_JAFBKA010000066.1:0-1521 GCF_022760795.1 Pseudomonas sp. BP01 | reverse complement strand
CGGCGGCGCAGTATGTTCTACCGCATCGGCGACCGGATCGATGGTTTCCGCGGGTGGTGAAACAGCGACCAGCAAAATACCCGACCCGAAAATAAAAATGCCAGTCAGCTTAACTGACTGGCATTAGGCCTGGGCCGGGGTTTTTACGACACGCGCCAACAATCAGAGCAGCGAACGTCCCTTGTTGGCAGCAATGCGCATGCGCAGAGCGTTCAGCTTGATAAAGCCGGCAGCGTCCGCCTGGTTGTAGGCACCGCCATCTTCCTCGAAGGTGGCGATGTTGGCATCGAACAGCGAATCGTCCGACTGGCGGCCGACCACGGTGACGTTGCCCTTGTACAGCTTCAGGCGCACAACGCCATTCACGTTGACCTGCGAGGCGTCGATCATCTGTTGCAGCATCAGACGCTCCGGGCTCCACCAGTAGCCGGTGTAGATCAGGCTGGCGTACTTCGGCATCAGCTCATCCTTCAGGTGAGCGACTTCGCGGTCCAGGGTGATCGACTCGATGGCACGGTGGGCCTTGAGCATGATGGTGCCGCCAGGTGTCTCATAGCAGCCACGCGATTTCATGCCGACATAACGGTTTTCGACGATGTCCAGGCGGCCGATGCCGTTGGCACCACCGATGCGGTTCAGGTCGGCCAGAACGGTGGCCGGGGTCTTGTCGACGCCGTCGATGGCAACGATGTCACCGTTACGGTAGGTCAGCTCGATGTAGGTTGCCTGGTCCGGGGCGTTCTCAGGCGAGACGCTCCAGCGCCACATGTCTTCTTCGTGCTCGGTCCAGGTATCTTCCAGGACACCGCCTTCGTAGGAGATGTGCAGCAGGTTGGCGTCCATCGAGTACGGCGACTTCTTCTTGCCGTGGCGCTCGATCGGGATGCCGTGCTTTTCGGCGTAGTCCATCAGTTTTTCGCGGGACAGCAGGTCCCACTCACGCCACGGGGCGATGACCTTGACGCCTGGTTTCAGGGCGTAGGCACCCAGTTCGAAACGAACCTGGTCGTTGCCTTTGCCGGTAGCGCCATGGGAAATGGCGTCAGCGCCGGTTTCGTTGGCGATTTCGATCAGGCGCTTGGCGATCAGCGGGCGGGCAATGGAAGTACCCAGCAGGTACTCGCCTTCGTAGACGGTGTTGGCGCGGAACATCGGGAACACGAAATCACGCACGAACTCTTCGCGCAGGTCGTCGATGTAGATCTCTTTAACACCCATTGCCTGGGCCTTGGCACGGGCCGGCTCGACCTCTTCGCCCTGACCCAGGTCAGCGGTGAAAGTCACCACTTCGCAGTTGTAGGTATCCTGCAGCCACTTGAGAATCACCGAAGTATCAAGGCCGCCGGAATACGCCAGTACGACCTTTTTTACGTCCGCCATGCCATCACTCCACGGGGTTGTACGGAAAGGGATCGATTCTAACGGCCTTACGGATAAATTTACAGTGGGGCGACAGCTTCTGACGACAAAGCGACAGGAACTGTCGGAAGGGCGACGGGGGGGGGCAGGGCTATCCAGGGG
>NZ_JAFBKA010000065.1:0-1632 GCF_022760795.1 Pseudomonas sp. BP01 | reverse complement strand
GGTCAGTTGAGGTGGACGTCGCCGAGTTCGTTTTGAGCGGGGTAACCGTTCGTTCCAGGTTTGTATTTGATGCGCGCGAGCATCGGGATGTCGCTAGCGTTCGTGATGTCACTGATTGTCGGGATTTCGAGCTTTGTAGCTTTCGCGATTTTGGTCTTGATCGAGTCTGAGATCTTGATAGCTGTCGCGTTGCTGCCGGTGCCGTAAAGGCGGTGCCAGAGGTGGCGGCCAGCGTGCTCGCCCGACATGACTTGGAGCTCCATGAGGACGGTTTCGGCGCCCGCTTTCGTCTTACCGACCTTAGCTGACCTGATTTTGATCATCGCGTCGTGCGTCGGCATCGGCTCTCTTGAGTCTGCTTTTTTGTTCACGATTGTCGTATCGACGGGCTTTCTAGTCTTCCGCTTCAAGCTGTTGATGTGGGATTTCGTGAAAAGCTGGCACGATCTCCATGCTGCAGCTTCGTTGCTTTCGCCGGCGCGCGGGCGGTTGCGAGGGTATTGTGGATCTCGGAAGTACCCGTTCCCGGCGTGCAAGGTGTTGTCGACTTCGAAGAGACGCTTAGCAATTTCCTCCTCAGTTGACGAAGTGATCATGCCGCCCAGGATACGATTGAGCTCGTAAGAGCGTCCGCGCGCGCCTGTTTGACCTGTTGCCTGGCGCGGCGCGCCGGGTCTGTACTCAGTCTCGATTCCGTAAGTCGATTGGTGCAGCTTGTATTCGTCTATGTCTGCCGGCGCGCCTGGGTTGTAAAAGCTGATAGCGAATTGACGGCGGTCGGGATGGGCGGTGTAGACGTAGTAGCACTGGCTCAGCGTCTTCCAGCATGGATCTATGACTTTGAGCAGTCGACCGCCAAGGAATTCGTCCAGGTGCTCGAGGATAGCTGCGCAGATAGTGTTGTGCTCAGCGGGGTGGAATGAGCGCGAAGCTGCGATGACGATCCTGAAGCGCGGGGCTTCGATAGTGTGGCTGTGGCTCGTATAGATGAAGTGCTCGAGGCCCAGATCGAGAAGGGCGTCTTCAGCTTCTTCAAGCGCGATCATGTCATCATCGTAGCCCTGACCTAGTTTTTGGTCTACGTCAAAAATCACCAGAGACGAGCTTTGGATGCTTTCGTCGTTGCGGGTCGGAACGCGGAATGAGGCGGGGATAAATGTGGATGCTCGGGACTTGTCGATCAGCACGAGCGGCGTTTCGAAGTGCGCTTCGAAAAGTGACTTGAAAGAATTGGCTTCTTTTGGATTAACTGAGTTAGTTGATGCGGTCGACTGAGTAGCGTACTTGATGGCCATTTGCACATATCTCTCTTTGAACGAAGTTCTTTTTCTTCGATAAGCTGAGTATGAAAAATGAGAAAATGTCGATGCAACAATTTTTTGATGTATACCTGAAAATAAATTGTTGGCTAGAGCTGGGGAGCGTTGAGATGAGCTTGCGAGAGCTTAACTGAGCTTATATGTGTGTGCATCAGCTTGAGCTGGCGCTGATGAGCTTGCGTGAGCTTATATAAGCAGTGCTTGCGGCTAAAAGCAGTATTCCTTAGCCAAATAGTATAATGCCACCCCCGATGCTACCTACCTTTCTCTTTCTTATATATAAAGAATAGGGGGTATGGGGGGTGATCGGGGC
>NZ_JAFBKA010000063.1:0-1779 GCF_022760795.1 Pseudomonas sp. BP01 | reverse complement strand
CAAGCGTCACCGAAGGTGGCGTGATCACCTACACCGTGACCCTGAGCAACCCTGCCCAGACGCCGGTGACTGTGACCTTGTCCAATGGGCAGGTAATCACCATCGAGGCCGGCAAGACCCAGGGCAGTGTCGACTTCCAGACGCCGGCGAACGACGTCTACAACAACGGTTCGACTGTCAGCGTCACCATCGAAAACGCCACTGGCGGTAACTTCGAGCAGCTGACCCCGAACCCGACTCCGGCCCAGACCACGATCAACGATTCGGTCGACACCACCACTGCGACTTTGACTGCTTCGCCAAGCGTCACCGAAGGTGGCGTGATCACCTACACCGTGACCCTGAGCAACCCTGCCCAGACGCCGGTGACTGTGACCTTGTCCAATGGGCAGGTAATCACCATCGAGGCCGGCAAGACCCAGGGCAGCATTGACTTCCAGACCCCGGCGAACGACGTCTACAACAACGGCTCGACCGTCAGCGTCACCATCGAAAACGCCACGGGCGGTAACTTCGAGCAGCTGACCCCGAATCCGACTCCGGCTCAGACCACGATCAATGACTCGGTCGATAACACCACGGCGACCCTGACGGCGAGCCCGTCGGTGACCGAAGGCGGCGTAATCACCTACACCGTGACCCTGAGCAACCCTGCCCAGACTCCGGTGACCGTGACCCTGTCCAACGGCCAGACCATCACCGTCGAGGCCGGCAAAACCCAGGGCAGCGTTGACTTCCAGACCCCGGCGAACGACGTCTACAACAACGGTTCCACCGTCAGCGCCACCATCGAAAACGCCACGGGCGGTAACTTCGAGCAGCTGACCCCGAACCCGACTCCGGCTCAGACCACGATCAATGACTCGGTCGATAACACCACTGCGACCCTGACCGCTTCGCCAAGCGTCACAGAAGGTGGTGTCATCACCTACACCGTGACCCTGAGCAACCCTGCCCAGACTCCGGTGACCGTGACCCTGTCCAACGGCCAGACCATCACCGTTGAGGCCGGCAAAACCCAGGGCAGCGTTGACTTCCAGACCCCGGCGAACGACGTCTACAACAACGGTTCCACCGTCAGCGTCACCATCGAAAACGCCACCGGCGGCAACTTCGAGCAGCTGACCCCGAATCCGACTCCAGCGCAGACCACGATCAATGACTCGGTCGACACTACCACCGCGACCCTGACGGCTTCGCCAAGCGTCACTGAAGGCGGCGTGATCACCTACACCGTGACCCTGAGCAACCCTGCCCAGACTCCGGTGACCGTGACCCTGTCCAACGGCCAGACCATCACCGTTGAGGCCGGCAAAACCCAGGGCAGTGTCGACTTCCAGACCCCGGCGAATGACGTCTACAACAACGGTTCGACTGTCAGCGTCACCATCGAAAACGCCACTGGCGGTAACTTCGAGCAGCTGACCCCGAACCCGACTCCGGCCCAGACCACGATCAACGATTCGGTCGACACCACCACTGCGACTTTGACTGCTTCGCCAAGCGTCACCGAAGGTGGCGTGATCACCTACACCGTGACCCTGAGCAACCCTGCCCAGACGCCGGTGACTGTGACCTTGTCCAATGGGCAGGTAATCACCATCGAGGCCGGCAAGACCCAGGGCAGTGTCGACTTCCAGACGCCGGCGAACGACGTCTACAACAACGGTTCGACTGTCAGCGTCACCATCGAAAACGCCACTGGCGGTAACTTCGAGCAGCTGACCCCGAACCCGACTCCGGCCCAGACCACGATCAACGATTCGGTCGACACCACCA
>NZ_JAFBKA010000062.1:0-2869 GCF_022760795.1 Pseudomonas sp. BP01 | reverse complement strand
AACTATATCAGAGATGTTCAAGGGGGATCGGTGGCCCCCTCGGCATCTACTACGATAAGTGGGACTAGCTCTTAGTAACGGATCTTCTTGTGATCCTTTATCGTTCATCGTAATCTCTTGCTCTGTAAACGAAAAAACCACCCGGCAAGGTGGTTTTTTCGAAGGATCGGAAACCGGCAAGTTTCTGAACCGAGGTAACTGGCTAGTTAGAGGAGCGCAGTCACCAAAACTGTTCGTTTAGTTTAGCCTTAACCGGCGCATAACTTCAAGACTAACTCCTCTAAATCAGTTACCAATGGCTGCTGCCAGTGGCGCTTTTGCATGTCTTACCGGGTTGGACTCAAGACGATAGTTACCGGATAAGGCGCAGCAGTCGGACTGAACGGGGGGTTCGTGCATACAGTCCAGCTTGGAGCGAACTGCCTTCCCGGAACTGAGTGTCTGGCGTGGAATGAGATAAACGCGGCCATAACAGCGGAATGACACCGGTAAACCGAAGGCAGGAACAGGAGAGCGCACGAGGGAGCCATCAGGGGGAAACGCCTGGTATCTTTAAAGTCCTGTCGGGTTTCGCCACCGCTGATTTGAGCGTCATATTTCGTGATGCTTGTCAGGGGGGCGGAGCCTATGGAAAAACGGCAACTCCGTGGCTTTCTTTTGTTCGCTCTGGCTATCTGTGCTGTCGTCTTATGCCCTTATACGTGAGTTGTCACCGCTCGCCGCAGCCGAACGGCAGGAGCGTAGCGACTGAGTGAGCGAGGAAGCGGAAAAGAGACCGGTTTAACATCGAGTACTGACGCTCTGAGGCCTTTATGACAAAACAACAGACGACCGCGCTGAACATGGCTAAATTTATCCAGAATCAGTCCCTGCTCCTGCTGGGGAAGCTTAACGAGCTTGATCTCGATGCTGAGGCTGACCTTTGTGAGAAACTCCATGATGATGCCGAGCATCTTTTCCGTACACTGTCCTCGAGACTGGATGCATTACAGGATGGTAACTGATGGCCAGAGTGTCTATTAGTGAAGCTGCACGGCTTGTTAAGGTTAGTCGCCCCACAATTTACAAGATGCTTAACAGTGGGAAGCTAAGTTACACCTCTGTTGTAAAGCAAGGTAAGGATATTAAAGTTATTGATACATCAGAGCTTATTAGAGTTTTTGGTTCTCTTGATGGTGTAATCGACAGTGTAAAATATGATGTAAATATTGACGCTAAGTCTACAGAGGTTAACAACCAGGGTTTACATGACTTACAGCATAGAATTGCTTTGCTTGAAGCTGAAAACGATGGCCTTAAAGGCGCTGTTAAAGCGCGCGATGAACATATCGATTCCCTTCGCCAGGCTATGCAGCTTCTGGAGCACAAGCACGGACATTCTTCACAGGATCATTCTCCGTGGTGGAAATTCTGGAAAAAATCCTGATCGCGGCATTCTTCAGTTTTGCTCTCCGGCCATTCCGGGGAGTTCCTGAACCTTCCCAAAAATCGCCAGATTTCTGAACGCTCCTCACCACTAAAAATACCCACACCCCACGCAAAATTAAAATTTTGAAGATTTGTATTTAATATCAGTTGGTTACGTTAAGGAGATTTCGTTTTTTAAATTTTATTTATATAGATCCGACTCTATGACGAGTCGTCATAGAGTCCCCGGCGAGTCGTCATAGAGTCGGGGACGACTCAGGACTATAAAAACAATGAGTTAATAACGACCCGACTCTAGACCCGACTCCCCGTTTGGTTGTTTTTTAGTCGTGGCGACTCTAGGTACGACTCTAGTGAAGAGTCGCCGGTGAATCGTGTGGTGAGTCGTCCGGCGACTTGCCATAACGTGATTGCCGGCCGTCGACGAACCCGATTCCTGAACGTGCTGAAAACCGGTTTTCCGGCTGCGCCGGCAACGCCTCACGGCCACGCAATAAATTACGTCCCCGTTCACCGTTTTCGAAGGAGAAGAACGTCAGAAACAGGACTTTCCCTGGCTGCACGGCGTGAATTTCCGCGCTATGCACTTGCGCGCATACTCATGCATGTCGTAAAAACAGAGCCAGCGCGTTTCTGGCAGGTTTTCGGGTGGTTTGTTGCCTGTTTTGCCGGTTTCCTGCCAGAAACGCCATGAGGCCGTTTTAGCGGTGCGTACAATTAAGGGATTATGGTAAATGGTGACTTGGTTAATCATAAACATCCTGGGGGATGGCATACACCAGTTGGATATCCGGTGCATCGTTGAGCCATCGACCTGATTTTTTCATTAAGTAGCCACCAATTTCTTCGGTAGTCAGCCGGGCATGAAACAATGCTTCATCATTGAACCAGCAGTCAGGGTGATAGATGAGATCCAGTGGGTTTGCCTTGAAATTAATCTCCAGTAACTTGAGTTCATATCTTTGTTCAGATGCACTACCTTCTGCTTTGCGTATGAAGTTGATAACGTCGTTCAGTTCTGTCCATGTAAAGTCATCGAGGTATTTTTCCTGATTAAGCGCCATCCTGGTGAAATCTAGTGCACTTGTCCAGGATGAAAAATCACGAAAATCAGAGAACCCGCAGGGCATGACGACCTTTGCATTCCAGTCTGCCATCATCTGTTTTAGTTCTTCATTGTTTTCGTCCATCCCGTTATCGATGTGATCGAGAATGCCATTCAGCTGACTGATCAGTTCTTTCATCTGTTTACGGGTGACCCGTGCGGGTTTCATTCGCTCAGGTAATGGCATCAGAAATACTCTCTTTTTTATCGTGCACTCGGGGGAACTGAGTAATCTATCGGGCTATGAATCAGAGCACAAATCGTTTTTTTTTCTTTCTGATGATCCGCATTCTGCCTCAGATTTACCTCTGCCGTAACTTTTAACCGATTGAAAAT
>NZ_JAFBKA010000061.1:0-3106 GCF_022760795.1 Pseudomonas sp. BP01 | reverse complement strand
AGCAAATTGCTTGGGTGTTATATGGTCAAGCCTCACGGGCAATTAGTATTGGTTAGCTCAACGCCTCACAGCGCTTACACACCCAACCTATCAACGTCGTAGTCTTCGACGGCCCTTTAGGGGATTCAAGATCCCAGTGAGATCTCATCTTGAGGCAAGTTTCCCGCTTAGATGCTTTCAGCGGTTATCTCTTCCGAACATAGCTACCCGGCAATGCCACTGGCGTGACAACCGGAACACCAGAGGTTCGTCCACTCCGGTCCTCTCGTACTAGGAGCAGCCCCTCTCAAATCTCAAACGTCCACGGCAGATAGGGACCGAACTGTCTCACGACGTTCTAAACCCAGCTCGCGTACCACTTTAAATGGCGAACAGCCATACCCTTGGGACCGGCTTCAGCCCCAGGATGTGATGAGCCGACATCGAGGTGCCAAACACCGCCGTCGATATGAACTCTTGGGCGGTATCAGCCTGTTATCCCCGGAGTACCTTTTATCCGTTGAGCGATGGCCCTTCCATACAGAACCACCGGATCACTAAGACCTACTTTCGTACCTGCTCGACGTGTGTGTCTCGCAGTCAAGCGCGCTTTTGCCTTTATACTCTACGACCGATTTCCGACCGGTCTGAGCGCACCTTCGTACTCCTCCGTTACTCTTTGGGAGGAGACCGCCCCAGTCAAACTACCCACCATACACTGTCCTCGATCCGGATAACGGACCTGAGTTAGAACCTCAAAGTTGCCAGGGTGGTATTTCAAGGATGGCTCCATGAGAACTGGCGTCCCCACTTCAAAGCCTCCCACCTATCCTACACAAGCAAATTCAAAGTCCAGTGCAAAGCTATAGTAAAGGTTCACGGGGTCTTTCCGTCTAGCCGCGGATACACTGCATCTTCACAGCGATTTCAATTTCACTGAGTCTCGGGTGGAGACAGCGCCGCCATCGTTACGCCATTCGTGCAGGTCGGAACTTACCCGACAAGGAATTTCGCTACCTTAGGACCGTTATAGTTACGGCCGCCGTTTACCGGGGCTTCGATCAAGAGCTTCGCTTGCGCTAACCCCATCAATTAACCTTCCGGCACCGGGCAGGCGTCACACCCTATACGTCCACTTTCGTGTTTGCAGAGTGCTGTGTTTTTAATAAACAGTCGCAGCGGCCTGGTATCTTCGACCGGCATGGGCTTACGGAGCAAGTCCTTGACCCTCGCCGGCGCACCTTCTCCCGAAGTTACGGTGCCATTTTGCCTAGTTCCTTCACCCGAGTTCTCTCAAGCGCCTTGGTATTCTCTACCTAACCACCTGTGTCGGTTTGGGGTACGGTTCCCAGTTATCTGAAGCTTAGGAGCTTTTCTTGGAAGCATGGTATCAACCACTTCGTCGCCTAAAGGCAACTCGTCATCAGCTCTCGGCCTTAGAATCCCGGATTTGCCTAAGATTCCAGCCTACCACCTTAAACCTGGACAACCAACGCCAGGCTGGCCTAACCTTCTCCGTCCCTCCATCGCAATAACTGGAAGTACAGGAATATTAACCTGTTTTCCATCGACTACGCTTTTCAGCCTCGCCTTAGGGACCGACTAACCCTGCGTCGATTAACGTTGCGCAGGAAACCTTGGTCTTTCGGCGTGCGAGTTTTTCACTCGCATTGTCGTTACTCATGTCAGCATTCGCACTTCTGATACCTCCAGCAAGCTTCTCAACTCACCTTCACAGGCTTACAGAACGCTCCTCTACCGCATCACCAAAAGGTGATACCCGTAGCTTCGGTGCATGGTTTGAGCCCCGTTACATCTTCCGCGCAGGCCGACTCGACTAGTGAGCTATTACGCTTTCTTTAAAGGGTGGCTGCTTCTAAGCCAACCTCCTAGCTGTCTAAGCCTTCCCACATCGTTTCCCACTTAACCATGACTTTGGGACCTTAGCTGACGGTCTGGGTTGTTTCCCTTTTCACGACGGACGTTAGCACCCGCCGTGTGTCTCCCATGCTCGGCACTTGTAGGTATTCGGAGTTTGCATCGGTTTGGTAAGTCGGGATGACCCCCTAGCCGAAACAGTGCTCTACCCCCTACAGTGATACATGAGGCGCTACCTAAATAGCTTTCGAGGAGAACCAGCTATCTCCGAGCTTGATTAGCCTTTCACTCCGATCCACAGGTCATCCGCTAACTTTTCAACGGTAGTCGGTTCGGTCCTCCAGTCAGTGTTACCTAACCTTCAACCTGCCCATGGATAGATCGCCCGGTTTCGGGTCTATACCCAGCGACTAAACGCCCTATTAAGACTCGCTTTCGCTACGCCTCCCCTATTCGGTTAAGCTCGCCACTGAATATAAGTCGCTGACCCATTATACAAAAGGTACGCAGTCACCTAACAAAGTAGGCTCCCACTGCTTGTACGCATACGGTTTCAGGATCTATTTCACTCCCCTCTCCGGGGTTCTTTTCGCCTTTCCCTCACGGTACTAGTTCACTATCGGTCAGTCAGTAGTATTTAGCCTTGGAGGATGGTCCCCCCATATTCAGACAAAGTTTCTCGTGCTCCGTCCTACTCGATTTCATTGATAAGAGATTTTCGTGTACGGGGCTATCACCCACTATGGCCGCACTTTCCAGAGCGTTCCACTAATCTCAAACCAACTTAAGGGCTGGTCCCCGTTCGCTCGCCACTACTAAGGGAATCTCGGTTGATTTCTTTTCCTCAGGGTACTTAGATGTTTCAGTTCCCCTGGTTCGCCTCTTGCACCTATGTATTCAGTACAAGATAACCAGCTTGTGCTGGCTGGGTTCCCCCATTCAGAGATCTCTGGATCACAGTCTGTTTGCCGACTCCCCAAAGCTTTTCGCAGGCTACCACGTCTTTCATCGCCTCTGACTGCCAAGGCATCCACCGTATGCGCTTCTTCACTTGACCATATAACCCCAAGCAATCTGGTTATACTGTGAAGACGACATTCGCCGAAAATTCGCACGTTGCTCTTTCGAGCAGAACTCACAAATTTTACCTTAGCCTGATCCACCAGCAGTGAAACTGGTGTTCAGTCTATTTCTATCACATATCCGAATTTTTAAAGAACGATCTGACAAAAGTCAGAAATCAACATTC
>NZ_JAFBKA010000060.1:0-3676 GCF_022760795.1 Pseudomonas sp. BP01 | reverse complement strand
ATCCGCGGTTTACCAACACCATGATCAGTGTGTCGGTGTGGGTCGAGGGTACAGCGGCGGACGTGCATGGACGGTTGTTTGAGGAAGCCAACATGAAGGTAACTCAGGCAAGCAGCTTGGCGCAGCGGGCGTTGGTGGATATCTCGGTGGCGGCGGGGACGCTCGAGTCGAATGCGCGAAAGGTGTTGCAGGGCGTGCGTATTACTTCGCAGCAGGCGGCGCAGTTGGTGCGAACCGGGTTTCGCGGCTTGCGGGGTGTGGCGGGAAGCTGGGAAGTACTGCTGGCGATTGGAGGGCTGTACTTGCAATCCGACAGCCTGGCCAGAAATCAGGAAAAAGCGGAAGCGGAGATTGGGCCGAAGGCGCATGAGGCCAAGTTGGCGTTGCAGGGTTCGCAATTGGGGTTGCTAGGGGGGCAAATTGAGCTGGTTGGGCTCGTGCTGAGGTCGAGTGCTGGCCATATGGATCTGTCGGGGGCTAGGGGGGCGCCGGGAGTCTCGCTAATAAAGTTAGGTGCCATGCTAAGTGCAGTGGCTGGCGTTTTTGACACGGCACAGGCATTTGCTGCGTCAAAACGCGCTTCGGCACAAGGGGACGACAAAGCGGGTACGCTATATTCCAGCGCAGGGATTGTATATGGTTTTTCAACTGGGTTATTTGCTTACGCAGCGCTCAAGATGTTTCTATTAGGTCCTTTGGGGCTAGCTATAGCGCTGGCACTCACTGCCTACGCACTTAGCAAGTGGGCTGGGTCAAATGAATCTTCGGCTTTGGAACGGTGGGCTCGTCGTAGCTGTTTTGGAAAAGGTAATGAAAAGCCGGCCGTGCATTGGCCCGTTCCCGAGTATGCAGACATTGCGTTTGCGGAGCTTAATGCTGCCACGCTGGGCGTTCATGTGGGTGTGAATTTTGAATCTAAGCGCTTAAACGATCCGGCAGCTTCCAAAATAGGAGGAATGGTGAGCTTGGAGCTAGAACATAAACTCAAGTTTGAAATTATACTTCCTGTTTTCAGTGCTGAACGCTCGGCTTTTCGCTGGACCCTAGTGGCGCATCGTCATGGTGATGGGAATTTCCCCGATTTTATTGGTGGTGAAACCCTCCTTGTCGATGAGTATCAAGCCTTCCCGGTCGACGCTCTCAATAAGGCCGAAATATTTCCTGATTTTTCAAAGCCAAAAACTCCTGACTATAGAACTGATTTTTCAGTCAATAAAAAGCGACAGTCCTCGGCCTCAGAGCATTTGGATAGGTCTTGGCTGGAAATCACAGGTGATGTAGGGCTTATGGCGACTATTGGATCGCATACGATTCGTGCAGCGACGCTTCTAGTAATGTACTGGCCTGATAGAACACTACCGGAAGCCTATGTTGAAATCTGCGTCAAAGAGGTAAACGAATGAAAGCTGGGTCCAGGGTTCTTTGGAGGCGGGCCCTATGCTGGAGCTATGATCTCCCCGAGGTAAATTCGCAGACGGTCCCGCGCTTTAGTTGTGCGGATATAGATCCATCGCCAAATTATTTAGATGAGGTGTGCCTGGAGCTTCCTCGATCTACTGTCAGTGTGCGGGGCATTGCAAGTCTCCTTGGGGTTCCAGGCATAGTGTTGTCTTTTTGGGTGCTTGGATCTCTGTATTGGGATATGTCTCAAATCAATTGGTCCCGTGACTGGTATGTTGCTTTTGTAATGGTGCTGGCGCCCCTGATTGGTATGTGGGCTGTTGCGGCCTTTGTAAAAATCGACTTGATGCTCCCAAGGGATGAACCAATCCGTTTCAACCGCCTGCGTCGGAAAATCTATCTCTATCAATTCAGATTCCATTACATCTACCTATTCAGCCGAAAACACTGGGGTGTTAAACCTGTCGCCTACAACTGGGACGATGTAACCGCCGAGGTCTACCGGGTCTATGCCCCCGGCCACGGCGGCCTGATAGAAAACGTGATGCTGTCGGTCCGCAACCCTGAAACCAACGAAGTCATCGACCGCGTTTTCTTTACCCATGATCTTTACCACGGCGAGTCCTACTGGGCCATCGCCCGGCTGTTCATGCAGCAAGGCCCCGAAGCTTTGCCAAAGTTCGTGCACCCACCCCGCGACTGGAACGACGACGATGGCCTGAGCCACATGCATTGCCTGGCGCCAAAGGTTGAATGGCCAGCGGACATTGACCGCGAATCCCGTACTGCACCATTTGAAGGAGAAGCCCTGTGAACCCGGTTGTACTTGTAGGCCACCAACACAACTGCCCGCTGCATAGGGTTGACCAGGTAGAGAGCGGCAGTGCTGCCTATACATTCAATGGCAGGCCGGTTGCCAGGGTGAGGGACCGGACAACCTGTGGCGCGGCCAGATACAGCGCTGCCGGATGCTTATATTGAGATTTGCGTCAAGGAGCTTAACGAGTGAAAGCCAAGCCTAGAGCTCTTTGGGACAGGGCTTTGTTTTGGAGCTATGATCTGCCTGATGTGAGTTCGCAGTCAGCTCCGCGTTTTGGTGTTGAGGGTGTTAAGCCAGCGCCGAATTATCTTGATGATGTGTGCCTAGAGCTTCCGAGGTCGAGTGTCAGTTTGCGTGGTGTTGCTGCTCTGGTAGGAGGGGCAACTTTAGTCATTTCATTTGGAATGGCCATATATCTATATTCGCTAATGTTGAATGTTAATTGGTCGCGTGACTGGTTTGTTTGCCTCGTCATGGTTTTATTGCCGCCGATCGCCATGTGGGCAATTGCATCCCATGTAAAGATGGACCTGATGCTCCCAAGGGACGAACCCATTCGTTTCAATCGCCTGCGTCGGAAAATCTATCTCTACCAATTTAGATTCAACTACATCTATCTTTTCAGCCGCAAACACTGGGGCGTCAAACCTGTCGCCTACAACTGGGACGACTTAACCGCCGAGGTCTACCGCGTCTATGCCCCCGGCCACGGCGGCCTGATAGAAAACGTCATGCTGTCGGTCCGCAACCCTGAAACCAACGAAGTCATCGACCGCGTTTTCTTTACCCATCATCTTTACCACGGCGAAGCCTACTGGGCCATTGCCCGGCTGTTCATGCAACAAGGTCCCGAGGCGCTGCCAAAATTCGTGCACCCACCCCGCGACTGGAACGACGACGATGGCCTGAGCCACATGCATTGCCTGGCGCCAAAGGTTGAATGGCCAGCGGACATTGACCGCGAATCCCGTACTGCACCGTCTGAAGGAGAAGCCCAATGAACCCGGTTGTGCTTGTAGGCCACCAACACAACTGCCCGCTGCATGGGGTTAATTAGGTAGAGAGCGGCAGTGCTGCCTATACATTCAATGGCAAGCCGGTTGCCAGGGTGGGGGATCGAACAACCTGTGGCGCGGTGATAGAGAGTGGGGCTAAGCATTTCCTGATCGAAGGGGCGGCGGTGGCGTGCAAAGGCGACCGGACGGATCATGGTGGTGTGCTTGAGGAGGGCGATGCTGGGTGGCTGCTGTGAGACGGGCTGTAGAACAGGTATTGAAGTGGATGGCACCGGCTACGCCGGTGTTCGCGGCTGAAGCCGCTCCCACAGAATGGACTGCCCCCGAAAAGTTGGACAGCTTCAGCTAGCAGCCTCAGCAGCATGGGCCCTGTATTTCACAGGGCTCATGCCATTGAGCTTTAGCTTGATACGGTCATGGTTGTAGTAGTGGATGTACT